>CAIXFH010000097.1 GCA_903918645.1 uncultured Actinomycetes bacterium
CACCCGGATTACGACGACGAGTCACCAAACGCGACCACACCTGCATCGCACCCGGCTGCCAACGACGAGGTAAACACACCCAAGCCCACCACGTCATCCACTGGGCCACAGGCGGTTTCACGTCCCTAGACAACCTCGCACTCCTATGCGGACGACACCACTTCGCCGTGCACCACGAACACTGGGAGATCACCCCACGCCCAGGACTCCAACCACACGAACACGACTACTGGCAGATGCAACCACCCCAACCACCCACCTGGTTCGCGCGATAGCGCGACCGCGAGCAGTAGCGCGACCTCGGGCAGAACGCGACCTCGGGCAGTAGCGCGACCGCAACCGCGTGATTCGCTAGCCGCGACCGCGCGCCCCAATCCGCAGCGAATGACCTCGACACCTGAAATGGCTGTGCTGAGACTCCTTGGGCCATGCGCGCACGCCGAGCCTCCAGACTCCCCACATGGATCCTTCACACTCCTTGACAGACAACAGTTCAGCGATTCATGCTTCGCTTGAGGATGAGGAGTCCGCCATGGCTGTCCAGATTGAGCGATACACGCGCGTCGTAGATTTCGAGGCATGGCGGGCAGCATGGGAGCCATTCTGGAAGGCCCATGCCGACATTTGCACCGACGGTAGTTCCTGCCGGGTCCAAGTCACATTCCGCACCCTGCGAAGCTTGAGCGACCCAGAGGTCTACCTATGCATAGACGATGGATGGACCCCTGAGAACCGTGCGGCGTTTGAAGCGTGCGAGGTCGCTCAGGAGCACTACCTCAAGGCCCAGGGCCTTGCGCAGCAGTACGAGACGTTGACGGTGGATCACTACGAGGAAGTGTGGAGCGGCACCTACCACTAGGGCTCCTGCTCAAAACTTGGGCTGGCAATGTAGGCCGCTCATCCAGCGCAAAATTCGACCAGACACGCAATGCCACGACCCAGATTAGCCAGGATGCACTGCGACCGTCATGGCACTGACATGATGCTTGCACCGTGGCCCAATCACTGATCGTCAGCGAACTCGCTCTAGTGCTCTGCGTTGCGGCCGCGTGGTTCCTGGGTGGCCGTATCGCCCGGGCCAGACCAAGCCAGGACAACGAAGGCGGCGGCGCCCACCTCACCGACTCCGTGGCATTTGTTGGTGGCGCATTTGGCCTGATCCTTGGCCTGTTGCTCGTCTTCTCAGTTCAGCATTTCAACGATGCGCAAAACTCAGCCCGGCTCGAGACGGTCAACACCGTGGCGCTATTCCATGCTGCGAATCCATACCCGGCAGATCAGCGTGCCCAACTTCGACGTGATGTCGTCTGTCTTATGCGCTCAACCGAGACGACCGACTGGGAAGCCGCGAGTTCTCTCGACCTCACCGGCTCTGAGGACACCAGCGCGTGGGCTGCTCGAGTGCAAAATGACGTCGAGGCTCTCACGGTGGACACCAATGCCCAGAAGTCAAACCACTTCTTCCTAACTCAGGATTCCCTCGACCTGGCCAGGAATCGGCAGCTCCGCCTCCTGTTCGCCCTTCCGGATATTCCGCTGGTGGTCTGGCTGGTGATCTACGTGTGTAGCTTCGTGTTTACCGGGCTACTTGTGATCCACCTATGGCCGCGACGCCGCGTGAGCGCGATCTCGGTTTCTGCTACAACGCTGATCCTGATCGCCGTCATCGGCACGTTGAACATGCTCGATATGCCCTATGTCGATATCGGTGGAACCGCCGATCCTGTCGCCATGCGCGCTTCGCTCATACAACTCGAGGACGCCTTCCCCGGCCCGATCTGGGCCCCCTGCGAACAACTCGCACCTTCAGTTCCACACTGAGGTCAAACGTGCGGATCTAGGGGATCTCACCTCAAGTTCGACACGATCCAACGCGCGCGCATCCCCATTCCCTTGGGAGTTGGGTGCGAACCGTCGACCTCATAGGGCACCTGATCGGCAACCACATACTGGGCATAATCGAGATAGTGCGCATTGATGTGATGGCCTGCTGCTGTTGCCATCGCAGTATTCGCAGCACGCCACGTGACGCTCTTCCAGTTCCTGTCGTCGAGCCAGATGCCCACCCAATAGACCTGGGTCGTGCTTGGCACCATCGACATGACCTTCTCGACGGCAGACGCGAAGTCAGCCGGGCTGTCCTGCCCAGCAACGATGTAGTGCCCGGACCCGTCACGGCGAGCGAGCAGTCCAGATGACGTTGCGGTAGGTGCGCTCACTCGGTCGTAGACAAGGTTGAACGCGTTAGTCCCGACTGAGATCACGATGGTGTGTGGCGGTGTATGCGCTGCCAAGACAAGGTCAGCCCCACAAGCGGACTTCTTAACGCACAGAGGTGTCCAATTTCGGCGCACACCAGCGATGATCGGCCGTCCACCCAACGCGTCAATCGTTGCATTCCAGCCGGCAGCTCGAAGGGCAGCTTGTAGCGGCTCAATCCCCCGAGTTGTGATGGAGTCACCGATGTAGAGCAAGTCGGAACTAGGTCTGGCAACAGCGTGCAAACCTTGGGTGGCAACGACGTTCTGACTGACCTGCTCGGCAGTCGCCATGTGCTGCGCCACAAGACTTGCCAGCACGGTAAGTGCAATGAGCGCGAGCCCGGCACCGAGCGCTCTTCCAGTCGATTTCAGCAGTGGACCATGTTGCAGCGGTGATTCGATCCACTTCTGTGAGAGCCACGACACGAGAACGGCAAAGCCAAGCAGACCCAAGGTCGCAGACGTTGACAACGTGCCCGAGAAAGTCAGCGCCGCAGCGAGAACGAAGATCGGCCAGTGCCAAAGGTAGAGCGAGTAGGAAATCCGGCCGAACATACGCGGGACTCGGTGGGAGAAGAAGCGACCGACCACTCCGGCCTCAGTTCCCGCCAGCACTAAGGCAGACCCAATGAGCACCGGCATCGCGTCCATGCCGGGAAATGGAGTCAACGTCGAAAACGTGGCCATGCACCAACAGACCAGCAGCACCCCAAAGAGTGCACCCCCGTTTCTGGTGGCGGGGCTGAGTCGCTCGACAGCCGGAAAGGCGATTGCGAGCAACCCACCGATACCGAGTTCGAAGGCACGCGAGGTCGCCGAGAAGTAGCCCGAGTTGTCGGAGTTTGCGACCAAGTACTGCGACCAAGAAAGCGAGGAAATCACGAGAACCAGCAGCACTGCGAACAGCACCGTGCGGATGCGCTCGACTCCCAATCGCGCAGCTACAAACCCCTTAGCTATAGATCGCTTGGCTACGAATAGGGCGAGGACGAGAAGCACCGGCCAGACCACATAGAACTTCTCCTCATCGTTGAGACTCCAGAAGTGCAGCACCGGACTCGGGTCGATAGCAACGCTCATGTAGTCGACGCCGGAGCGCGAGAAGTGGATGTCGGAGTTGAACACGGCTGCCCAGAGAACGTCCGTCGCCGTTGAGGCCGCGCGCTGCACCGGCAGGATCACCATCGAGGCGATAAGTGTGACGAGCAGAGTCACGGTTGCAGCGGGCAAAATTCGGCGCACCCGTCGCGCGTAGAACTTTCCGAAGTTGATGCGCCCTGTGGTCTCACCCTCACGAACAAGCAGACCCGTAATCAGGAAGCCAGAGATGACGAAGAAGACGTCGACGCCGAGAAACCCACCAGGCACAGCGCTCAATACGCGGTCGATCGTGGTAGTGAACCAACCAGGCTGCCCGGGAGTGATGAAGTCGTGGGCATGGAAGATCAGCACCGAAATTATGGCGAGCGCACGAAACCCCTCGATATCAGGTCGGAAGCGCCCTGGCTTCGTCGCGACAGTCGTTAAGGATTTAGCCGAAGTCGAGGATTCGACATCATCAATTGTTGGCTCTGACCCTGCCGCCAGTTCTGAGGAACTCATCGTCGCTTTCGATGTTCGGATCGAGTAACGCATCAGCAATGAGTATGCAGTCTGCTTGGCGCGCTGGCGATACCACAACGAACGAACTCCCGCGCACGAGTGCTACGCGGGAGTTCGTTCGTCATGACCCGACGATCAGGCAGGTGTCAGACCTCGTGGCGTGTCAGATAGAACACGAACGCCCGTCTCGGTCACCACGACGACATCCTCGATCCGAGTGCCGGCGACACCATCGATCAGCAGACACGGTTCAACCGTGAACACTTCGCCGACCTTGAGTGGTGTGTCGTCCCAGTAATAGTCGGGACGATCGTGGATGTCGAGCCCAACCCCGTGTCCGACAAGGGGAATCTTGTACTGAGCGACGCCCTCTGCCGTAGCAACGGCGATCGCTCGCTCGTTCAACTCCGAGGGGGTGACTCCAGGCTTGATCAGCCCGATGACCTCACGGTTGATCAACACAGTCGCCGCGTGCAAGTGACGGAGGCGGGGCTCGAGGTCACTCTCATCACCAGCAAGACGCATACGCGCGATGTCTCCGCAGTAGCCGCCAAAACGCGGCAACACGTCAAAGAGCACCCATTCGCCTGCCTTGATCTTGCGATCGCGTTCAGGCAGTGAACTTCCAGTCGAGCTATTGGGGCCGGCGGAAATGATCGAGCCACCACCGGTCTCCATGTCGCCAAGTTCGCGAAGAGTCATCTCGGCGACGAGCGCCGCCTCGTACTCGGTGCCACCAACCCGGACGGCATTCATGCCGGCCTGCACTGCGATATCGGCGATCTGCTCGGCTCGTTCGAGCAGCGCCAACTCGGCTGGGCTCTTCACTCGACGCACCTGAGCAAGTGCTTCTGATCCAACGATCTCTGCGCCCGGCACTGCTTCAACCAGGGCGAGGTAATCGCGCGCTGGGAAGATCGACCAAGAATCGATACCGATGCGAGTGGCACCAGCGCGTGCTGCGATCGCGCCAAGGTCACGACCAAGCCCATCGGAGTACTCGGTGTCGTCGAAAACCGACATCGACTTGGCACGGACGATGTCCCACGGAAGATCTGTGCGAAGGATCGGGTCACCGTGCGGAAGAATGAGAACGGCGCACGCGCCCGCGGTGTAGTAACCCTCAGGAGTCCACTGAGCGCCCGCGAACCTTGTGTAGTAACTCGTGAGATACCGAACATTCGCCTGAATCTTGGCGTTCGAGTAGGCGATCAAAGCGTCTAATCCTTCGGCTGCCATCTGCGCGCGCAGTGCATCCAAACGGGCCCGGTACTCGGCCATTTCGAACTCGAACATGCCCACTCCTAGTTGTCTCTGCTGCGTTGTCTCTGCTGCATTGTCTGCTGCTGCATTGTCTGCTGCGGCGATCGCTATACGGACGGCTTGCTACACGGACGGCTTGCTGAGCAGGCTCGCTGAGTGAACACACAGTGATGAGTCAACACAAGGTGATCGTGTTACGGCTCCGCTCGGTCCTTGAGCGGGAGCGTAACCAGGAAGGTGGGCACGGTCGATAACGGACAAAGCCGCCAAGGGGTCCAGGTTTTGACAGGTTCCGCCACAGCCGGGCACTAGGCGAGGAGAACTAGCAGCATCCGACGATGCCGGTACAACGCGGAGCAGCCCTATCAGCTCCAGGTATGCGACAGGTTCGCTCGCACTGGACGCTCACTTGAGGTGAGTCTTAGCAGCAGTTCTGGCAGGTCGATCATCACGATGCGGATGAAGGCGTCGCTACACCCATACGGCAGAACGAGGGAGTCGCCATGGATCATTCCGCCGCATGAATAGACAACGTTGGGTACGAAGCCTTCCCGCTCTGCACCGATCGAGGTGACTAGCGGCTCGTCCAGATGCCCGATGACAACGCTGGGATCGTCGAGATCGAGCAGGATCGCGCCGATGCTGTACTGATGCATCGGGCCAACCCCATGCGTGAGGACGAGCCAGCCAGCCTGGGTCTCCATCGGCGATCCACAGTTGCCAAGCTGCACCAACTCCCACGGTTGCTCTGGTACCTGCAGTAACCAGGGCGTCCCCCAGTGATAGCCATCATCAGACCACGCCAACTCGTTGCTCTCGCGGTCAGCGCGAGAGAGCGACACGTAGCGCGAACGCACTTGGCGCGGGAAGAAGGCCATCCCCTTGTTCTTGGCACCAGGCCCGCTCAGCGGCGATACGGCAAACCGGTGGAAGTCCGTGGTGCGCACCATATGCGGCGCAACCTGCGTGCCGTCGAATGCCGTGTAGGTACCGCGGTAATCCTTCGAACCATCAGAGTGCGTTACCTGGACGAAGCGAACATCCTCCAACCCCTTGGTCTCAGCCGGACCTCGCGGAAGCAGGATCTGGCTGTCGAGTGGAGTATCCGAAGGGAACTCCACGGTGTAATGACCAGCGGCGATCCGGCGGAAACGTTCGATGATGGGCGTCGCCGATAGGCGGGTAATCCGTGCCTCGCCTAGGACCGCGAAAGCCTGTCCGAGCTGCTCGCGGGAAAAGACGGGAGGAAGACTATCGAGGGCGAAGTCGTAATCGCCGCGCTCAGCCCCCTGCTCGGCCAACTGCTGAGCGAAAGACCGCCTCGAGTAAGTGACGGGCATCGACTTCGGTAACCGAAGGTGCTCAGCGAGCGGATCAAAGGTGATGACACTGTCGGCACCAATCACGCCTGTGCGAAAGCCGATGCTCGAGATATACCCAGCACCCACACCACGCACACTCATGACGAAGCGCGTAGACCCCTCGTCCAGACCGGTTTGATCCGGATGCGGAACCATCGATGGATTGAACAAACCGGCGGGTTCGACAGCGAACTCTTGAGTGAAATAGGCGCCGATCAGCAGCGCTCGCGCCTCCGTCACATCATCGTGGCTCGAGAGCCGATGGCGCACAGCCTCGTAGTGCGTGACGAACGCCGAGTCGAGATCATCGTGGCGTGCCCCGAACTCGCGGTAGACCTCTTTGAGCGCGAGGTCCACCTCGTCCTCAGACATCAGCATGACTCGCGTAAGAACCGCGGCTGAACGCGACTCACCGTTGAGCGAGATCTCCTGACCAGGCAGGAAGATCGTCGCCACAACTCGCTCGACGTCAGGGCGCAGTTCATGCTCCGTGCGCTCGATAAAGGCTCTGCTCATTGTTTTTTCCTCGCACCTATCCGATCGGCCAGTTGAAAGGTCGTGAGAGCGGCCAAGGTTGATTCCGCCCCCTGGTTGGCGTTCACACGAGTCGCATGCAGGCCGTCGTGGCCTCCGCCAGTGCTGTGGTTGTAGACCGGAACACCAACGTCATTTGCTCCGTGGAACCAGTCGGCGCACTGAGCCACAACGTCTGACCACGATGTGTCGCCAGTGATCTCGAAGGCACGAACGGCTGCTTCTGCCAGAGTCGCAACCTCGATTGGTTGCTGGTCGAAGCGGGCGCCGCCACCGTTTCGAGTTCGCCCACCCACGGGCACCACCGAGATGTGCCCATTGACCGTCTGCTCGGAAACGAGCCAGGCCAGCAAGGTAAGCCCATCGTCGAGGGCCTGGTGGTCGCCAAGCGTCGAACCCAAAGCAATCAATGCCTCAGGGATCGCAGCGTTGCCATACGTGAGTCGCGACTCAGGCCACGGCCACACGGGATCATGCGAGACCCCGCCAAGGCTCGAACGCGAGTCCATCAGGTATCTGCGCGCACTGATGTTGTCTGGGTTCGCCTTGAGCACGTCGGAGCATCCGACAACTGCGCCCGAGATTGAGCGGATCCACGGAGACCGTGCGCGCAAGGCCTGGGTTACTGCCCGATCGGCGGCGTACTGACGATTGGGCATATCGGCTTCCAGCGACACCGTGCCGAGCGCTCTAATCGCTCGGCCCCAGTGGTCGCCGAGGCCAGTGTCATCAGTCCACTCCCCGTTGATGTTTCGACGATTGTGCATCCGTCCATCAACGGCGATCGCATCGACAACGAAAGCGAAGTAGATCGCGGTGAGTTCGTCAACGGCGGAATCCCCACGATGGCGGACGGTTAGCGCGAGAGCCCGCGCGACATCGTCGACACAGTAGCCGTGCTCGATTCGGGGTTGCGCGCCCAGCGAATGCTCGTAAATCCCGATATCGGTGCTCATCGCAAATACGTGCCGGAATGGATGCATGTCACTTTCATTTGCGAGCAGCCACGACTGCTCAACGGGATCAAACTCCACTCGGAGCGAAGAGTCGCCTAAGGCCCGGGAATCACTTGAGTACTCAGCTTCAGTTGTGACGTCGTCTGTGA
This sequence comes from uncultured Actinomycetes bacterium, assembly GCA_903918645.1. Taxonomy (GTDB): domain Bacteria; phylum Actinomycetota; class Actinomycetes; order S36-B12; family CAIYMF01; genus Longivirga. The sequence goes on from CAIXFH010000097.1 coordinate 8,127, forward strand.
CGTCGACATCGATCAGGTAAGGCACGTCGACGGAGTACTGAGTTCGCGTCGCAGCCACAGTGACTAACTCACGCGAGCGCACCTGCGGGGCGGGTTGCTTGTGCCGGAGGTCTACGCCAACTGGCTTGCTCACAACTGGTCTGCTCTCAGCCAGCGCCTTGTCAGCCGACAAGGCAGCAGCGAGTTCGAGGTAGCGACCCGCGACCGCAGGCCAGAGCACACCATCGGCCTCGCGATGTGCGGCCTCCCCCAGCGATGCAGCCAGCGACGGCTCGGTCAGCACTCGCCGAAGTGCATGGCTTAGCGAGTCGGCATCGCCCTGCGGTACGAGAAGGCCTGCGCCCCGTGTAAGCAGCTCTACCGCATGCGGGAAAGCGGTTGATACCACCGGCTTTCCAGCTGCAATAGCGTCGATGAGTACACCTGAGGTCACCTGCTCGCGTGAGTCGTATGGCAGCAGAACGACGTCAGCGGCGCGCACCGTTTCTCGTAGGTCCGCGCTGCTGAGGTACCGGTCATCAAACTCCACCAAGTCGGCCACCCCAAGCGATTCGGCGAGGGTAACGAGTCGCTCGCGGTAGGCCTCGCCGTCGCGCTCGCGAACACGTGGATGTGTCTGGCCCACCACTCGATAGATCGGGGCCGGCTCCAAGTCTTTGAGCCCAGACAGCGCCCTGATTCCCCATTCGATTCCCTTGCCGACCCCCAGCAATCCCCAGGTCAAGACCGTGGGGCGGCGATCGGTTGCCTCAAGAGTCTGAGGCAGTCTGTTGTCGTCGGCGCCGTGCGGAATGACGGTTACCCGGCCCGGATGGATAGACCAGCCGCTGATCAGCCGGTCGCGTGCCGTCTCGGTCATCGTGACCAAGCAATCGGAGTAATCAAGTATCCGGCTCATCACTTCGCGCTGGTGGTGGCTTGGGTTGGTCAACACCGTGTGCAGCACCGTGATTACGGGCACCCGAACATACTCGAGAAGGTCTAGCAGATCAGACCCATCGGAGCCCCCGTAGATTCCGAATTCATGCTGGATCACGATCGCATCGTTCTGGTTCAGTGCCGCTGCAGCGCGCCGCATCGACACGTAGTCATCACGGACCCACTCCGATGTTTGTGTCCCACCGACAGTCGCCTCGTCAACTAAGCGAATTGGAATCACGGCGCATCCGCCGGACTCCATGTGCATCATCAGCGACTGCGCGAACGTCGCGATCCCGCACTGCGACGGCGGATACGTGGACAACATTGCGATGGTGCTAACCATTCTGATCCCCCTTGAGGGGGCTACGTAATTGCGCTCGAGCCACCACAGCTCACGCAGTCGCATACCCCCGACGTGCCTTCGAGAACGAAGACTTCCCCCGTGCCGCAATGTCTACGGCACGCTTCGACATTAGCAGCGGATCGCGCAGATGTGACCAGCAATTCGATTGACTGATGGGTTGATGTGGCCGGAAGTACGAGAGGGCAAAATGTGCTCTCATATAAGGGATTTGCGTACCAATCCTACGAAAAGGGGCAAGCAGAATTGGACTTTCGGATCTCTTGTGCACGAGGCTTAGCCAATGAGCACTCGCACATCGCCGTGGCCCAAAGGGGCTCCTTGCTGGCTAGACGTTGTGACTCCAGATCTTGAGGTCTCTCGCGCGTTTTATGGTGCGTTGTTCGGTTGGCACATCGGTGACGGGCGGCCAGAGTTCGGCGGGTATGCGAACGCCGATATTGACGGACGGTTCGTCGCGGGCATAAATCCGAATGTGGGTGATCAGCCACCAGCGTGGACGTTGTACTTCGCAACCGACGACGCCGACGCCACAGCAGCCGCCATCACCGCCAGCGGCGGAACAGTGCTGCATGGGCCCGCGGAGGTCGGGGAGGAAGGTCGGATGGTTCTTGCAAGCGATCCGGCCGGAGCCTTCTTCGGTGCCTGGGAGGCTGGCAAGCACATCGGCGTGCAGCACTTCAGCGACGTAGGTGGGCTCACGTGGGAAGACCTACGTTCAACAAATGCTGACGTTGCACGCGATTTTTACGGCGCGGTCTTCGGCTTTGAGTTCACCCCACTTGAGATGGCTGGACCCGACTACAGCACGTTCGCTTATATGGGAGACCCCGCTCCTCTCGGAGGCATTGGCGGAATGATGGGAATGAACGGCTACCCATCCCACTGGATCGTCTATTTCGGGGTCGCCGATGTCGACGCGGCCGTAGTCACGACGGAGCAATTGGGCGGACACATACTTAGCCCCGGTTTCGATACACCATACGGACGAATGGCGGCGGTCACCGATCCACATGGAGCTTCGTTCTGGCTCGTCAACCCAACGGGCGCGCAACCAGATCGCGGCGAATAGCAGCGGAGCAGGCCGCGCCGGACCCTGCGTAAGGCGTTTGGCAGACGGTGAGGCAGCGCCAGGAGTAGAACTGTGTCGTGCCTGACACCGTGATTGAGGCGACGTCGCTTGCCAAAAGTTTTGGCTCTGCGCCAGCGCTCGACGGGCTTAACCTCACTGTGCGCGCCGGTGAGGTGCACGGCTTCTTGGGCCCAAATGGTTCCGGCAAAACCACCACGCTGCGCATTCTGCTGGGAATGCTGCGAGCCGACAGTGGGGAGGCACGACTCTTCGGGAGCGACCCGTGGGCTGAAGCGGTCGCTCTGCATCGTCGCCTCGTCTACGTTCCAGGCGAGGTGGCGCTTTGGCCAGCGCTCACCGGTGGCGAGACTCTCGACATTCTCGGGCGGCTGCGGGGCGGCGTTGATGGCAACCGCCGCGTTCAACTGATCGAGCGATTTGACCTCGACCCAACCAAGAAGGTGTCGTCGTATAGCAAGGGCAATCGGCAGAAGGTGGCACTGATCGCCGCGCTCGCAGCTGACGTCGAGCTCTATCTGTTCGATGAGCCAACCGATGGCCTCGATCCTTTGATGGCAGAAGTTTTCCGCGAGGAGACCATGCTGTTGCGCGACGCAGGTCGAACCGTATTGCTCTCGAGCCACGTTCTGTCCGAGGTGGACGCAGTGTGCGACCGAGTGTCCATCGTGCGAGCTGGTCGTACGGTGGAAACCGGCAGGCTCAGCGATTTGCGGCATCTGCAGCGCCTGGCGATTGTCGTCCAGACCGCGCATGAACTGCATGGGCTAGAAGACATTCCCGGCCTGCACGACATCGATTACGACGGCTCCATCCTGCGCTGCACTGTGGAGGCCGAATCACTCAACGACCTCATGACACACCTTTCGGCAGCTGGCATCGTGAGTCTGGAAAGTCGGCCGCCGACACTTGAAGAGATGTTCTTGCGCTACTACAACCGAGCCCCGGCGTGACGCTTAACGACAGTGCGCTTGGTACGGACACTGCGTCGACCGTTCGACCTCGCGCCCCCTTTGCCGGGATGAGTGTGCTGATCCGGCTGGGTCTTCGACGCGATCGCATTCGGCTGCCGGCTTGGACCGTGACGTTGGCTGTGCTGAGTGTTTCCATAGCGAGCAGCTGGGATCGTCTCTACCCGACAGCGCAGTCGCGCCTCGACCTCGCGCACACTCTGGCACTGGATCCGGCGCTCACCGCAATCCTTGGTCCCGTCTTTGATCCCTTAAGTACAGGCGGGCTCACCGCTTGGCGCAGTGTCGCTGGCTACCTCTTGGTCTTTGGGCTGGTCTCCTCTTTTGTTGTCGTGCGCCACACCCGTGCGTTGGAGCAGGAGGGCCAGTCCGAAATCATCGCGGGCGGGGCGGTAGGAAGAGCAGCACTGCTAGGCGCTGGAGTCACGATCGGTTGCATATACGGGCTGGTATTCGGCGTCATAGCCGCAAGTGCTTTAACCGCAATGGGTGTGGGCCTTAGTGGGGCTCTCGCCTACAGTGCCACCATCGCCTTTGGGGCGGCTGTCTACTGCGGTGTTGCCGCTTTGGCCGCGCAGTTCGCTCGTACGTCGCGCGGAGCAAATGGGCTCTCCGGTTTGGTTCTTGGGATCACCTTCGTGCTCTCCGCGTATGGCAATGGCGAGCCAAGCGCGAGTGCCCTGATCTGGCTAAGCCCGTTCGGCTGGGCCGAGCAGACCCGAGCCTTCGCCGACGAGCGCTGGTGGTTGTTGGTACTTGAGATCGTGGTCGCGGGAGTTCTCATCGCACTTGCCATGAGACTTGCGCAGCGACGCGATCTCGGTGCAAGCCTGGTGTCGGCACGGGCTGGCCGCGATCGCGCCCGGGCTTGGATGCGCGGACCAATCGCGTTGGCGTGGCGGCTAGACCGCAGCTGGCTGCTCGGGTGGGTTGTTGGTTCGGCTGCATTGGGCGCGGTGGAAGGTGTGTTACTTGCCTCGTCCGTCGATACGGTGCAGAACAACCCTGCCATGGTGAAACTGATCGCGCGGCTCGGTGGCAGCGGCATCCTCGCCGATTCATTTCTCGTGGTCATGGTGGGCATGTTCGCGCTCGTCGCATCGGGTTACGGCATTTCGACTGTGCTGCGCCTTCGGTCCGATGAAACGAGCACTCGGGCCGAGCAACTGTGGTCGGCCCCGATCACGCGTGTCCATTGGGCGAGCGGGCACGTCAGCACGGCCTTCGTCGGAGCATCGATCCTGAGCGCCATCGCCGGGCTGGCACTCGGTGCCAGCTATGGCGTAGCCACTGGCGACCTTGGCGGCATGGCAGTGCGGGGTCTACTCGCGGCGCTAGTTCAGCTACCCGCGACCTGGGTGCTCATCGCGATTCCGTCCCTATTGCTGGGAGTTCGCCCCGCGTGGATGAGCGCTGGCTGGATTGTTCTGGCGTGGTGTGTGCTCGTGGGCTGGTTCGGGGCAATCCTCGGGTTACCCGACTGGGCATCGTCGACCTCGCCATTTGGGCATCTACCTTCCTGGCCGGGCCAACAGATGCGCTGGCTACCAGAGATCATCCTGACGCTCGTGGCCATGGTCGGGGTAGCGGTCGGTGCGATGGCACTGCGACGCCGCGATCTCCCGAGTTGAACCGCCACCCGAGTGGTTTGGCTTGCAATAGTTGCCCTTGCATAGCAGCATTAGTTACCGGCGGGTAACTTAGCGTTTGAGGAGCACGAATGAGCCACTACAAGTCCAACTTGCGCGACATCGAGTTCAACCTTTTTGAGGTGTTCGGTGCCCAGGACCGACTCGGCGCGGGTCCCTATGCAGACATGGACGTGCTGACCGCGCGGGAGATTCTCGCCGAGGTTGAGCGCCTGGCAGTTGGGCCACTGGCCGCATCCTTCGTCGACGCCGACAGAAACCCGCCTACCTACGATCCGTCGACGTGCAGCGTGACAATGCCGGCCAGTTTCAAGGCCTCATACCGGGCCCTCATGGACTCAGGATTCTGGAACCTCGACCTCCCCCAGCACCTCGGTGGGCCCGGCGCGCCACCGTCGCTGCGCTGGGCCGCAAGTGAACTCATGCTCGGGGCCAATCCACCGGCTTTCATGTTCATGTCCGGGCCAGGGTTCGCCGCAATCCTCGACAGTTTGGGTAATGACGACCAGAAGCAGATCGCGCGGCTGATGATCGAACGGCAATGGGGAGCGTCAATGGTGCTCACCGAGCCCGACTCCGGCTCCGACGTCGGCTCTGGTCGCACTAAGGCGGTACAGCAACCAGACGGCTCATGGCACATCACTGGGGTAAAGCGTTTCATCACCTCCGCCGAGCACGACCTCACTGAGAACATCGTTCACCTCGTCCTCGCCCGACCCGAAGGCGCTCGGGGCGGCACAAAGGGGCTCTCGCTCTTTGTCGTACCCAAGTTCCATTTCGATCGGAGCACTGGTGCGATTAGTGACCGCAACGGTGTTTACGCGACAAACGTCGAGCAAAAGATGGGCATCAAGGCATCCACGACGTGCGAGCTCACTTTCGGCGCTCAGCAGCCCGCAGTCGGGTGGCTGGTCGGTGACGTTCACGACGGCATCGCCCAGATGTTCAAGGTGATCGAGTACGCCCGAATGATGGTGGGCACCAAGGCAATCGCGACGCTATCGACCGGCTACCTCAACGCCCTTGATTACGCCAAGAGCCGCGTTCAAGGGGGCGATCTCGCGACGTTCACCGACAAGGACGCACCTCGCGTTACCATCACGCATCACCCAGATGTACGGCGCAGCCTGCTCATGCAGAAGTCATACGCCGAGGGTATGCGCGCCTTGATTCAGTTCACCGCCTACTGGCAAGACCAGATCGACCTCAACCGCAACGGTACCGCCGCCGACTTCGACCTCGAAACGTCGCTGGGTGTCAACGATTTGCTGCTCCCGCTAGTGAAGGGGGTGGGATCCGAGCGATCTTACGAACAACTCGCGCAATCGCTGCAAACCTATGGTGGCTCTGGCTTTCTGCAGGATTACCCAATCGAGCAGTACCTACGTGATTCAAAGATCGACACCCTGTACGAAGGCACAACGGCAATTCAGGGGTTGGACCTGTTCTTCCGCAAGATGGTGCGCGACGGGTTCACAGCACTTGAGTTGCTCGGCAACCAGATCGCCGAATTCGCCAAGGGTGACGCCGGCAACGGACACCTCGTGAATGAACGCGAACTACTCGGTGTCGCGCTGGAGAACGTGCATGCGATGGTTGGCACTCTCGGCGGTTGGGCGCTCGCGTCGCAGACTGATCCACGCGAGTTGTACAAGGTCGGACAGAACACCACACGACTGCTGCTCTGCATCGGCGATCTCGTCATTGGCTGGCTCCTGCTTCGTCAGGCGGCAGTTGCCCTTACAGCTCTAGCGGCTGCGCCGTCAGCAAGTGACGTGTCGTTCTATCAAGGCAAAGTGGCGGCGGCACGATTCTTTGCGCGGCAACGATTCCCGATGCTCGCTGCCGAGCGGGCGATCCTTGATAGCACCGACAACTCCCTTATGGACATCGACGAAGCAGCATTCTGAGGCGCTCTTCGTCAGGCGCTCTCGGGATTCCTGCGCGGTTCGGGCTCAGCCCTCATGAGTCGGTGGGTGCTACGCGTCCAGACCTGAAAGCACCAGGGCTAGGCGCCCAACACCCTCGGCCGTGATACGCACGGGAACGCCCCAATCCTGTTGGTGCACATGGCATGCCGGGAATTCAGCGGCACCGGGTGTATCGGGGTTATCACACGATGCGGCTCGCACCGAAACGTGGATGACTCCCTCAGTAACGCCCGTCGTCGCAGGGTCAGCCACCCACAGGCTTCGGTGCAGATCAGTGCCGCTGCCCGCGCCTTCGTCGAGTAGTTCCGCTGGCGAGGACGACACGACCAGGTACGTGGCGGGGCCATATCGGTCATCGAGTTTCTGGCCGGTCGGTGCGGTGAACATGACCTCGAGCTGCACACCACCCGGCGTGACATCAGTGGATGGGCGCCCGGTCCGGTACGAGGTACTAACCACGTGGAGTGCAGATTCGGGCAGTGGGACGCGGGTGAGCCGATGGGCAGCTGACTCAACCACGAGCAACAGGTGGCCACGCTGATCATCCTCGATGACGACGACCCCACTGGGTTCGGCCAGCCCCACTGCGAGCGTGCTCACCTCGCGCGTCTGGGGATCGAAGCGGCGTACCGCCCCGTTGTACGTATCAGCAATTGCCACTGAGCCATCAGGCAAAATCGCCACTCCCAATGGGTGTTGCAGCAGTGCGTCTTCGGCGGCACCATCGCGGAGGCCGAAGTCGAAGAGCCCTCGACCAACCTCTGTGGTGACCAGGCCGTTGCGAATGCGCCGCAGCGCCGAGGTTTCTGAGTCGACCAACCACAGTGTTTGCGAGTCGGGGCTCACCACCAAACCCGACGTTTGCGCGAACCAAGCGTTGGCAAGTTCACCGTCGACCAAGCCCTCGTTAGTCGTTCCGGCATACAGCGACACAGCGGACGTAGCCAAGTCGAGCCGGTAGAGCCGGTGAACTCCAGCCATCGCGATGATGAGCGAGTTGTCGAACCAGGCAACATCCCAAGGGCTGGACAATGCCACCTCACGGCCATTGCCCTCGCTCGACTCCCCTTGCATCCACTGGGCACCAGTGCCAGCCAGCGTTCGAGTAGTCCAAGTCGCCAGGTCGATCCCGCGAATCGCGTGGTTGACGGTGTCTGCCACCACGACATCGAACCCAACAAGCGCGGCTACTTCGCGTGGCAACAGCGCTAAACCGTTGGGCTCATTGAACTCCGAGGTGGTTGGGCCGCCGTCGACGAAACCGCGTGAGCCAGTGCCGATGCGACGCAGCAACTGGTCGCCGGCAAAGTGCGCCAGCGAGTGGTGCGCTGAATCCGTGACCAAGTAGGTGCCATCAGGAAGAACGAGCGCCTTGCTGGGAAAGGCGAGCATGCTCGGGGTGAGCGCCGGTGCAACATACGGGCCATCACCGCGATGGAGTGTGCCCGCTGCTTCATGCTCCAGGACGAGTTCATCGATCAAGGTCTCAAGAGCGTGCGCATGTCCCTCACCGGACATCTGCGCGACGATGTAGCCCTCCGGATCGATCATGGTCAAGGTAGGCCAGGCTCGCACGGCGTACTGCTGCCACGTCGCGAGATCAGGATCATCGAGCACCGGGTGGTGCACTCCGTAGCGTTCAATGGCGGCGATCACCGCCGTGTGGTCAGCCTCATGCACGAACTTCGGGGAGTGCACGCCCACAGTCACAAGCACATCCGCGTACTTCTGCTCCAGCGGCCGCAGTTCGTCGAGAACGTGCAGACAGTTGACACAGCAGAACGTCCAAAAATCAAGCAGTACAAGCTTTCCGCGCAGTTCCTGAAGCGAGAGATCACGGCCGCCGGTATTGAGCCACCCGCCGCGACCGACTAATTCGGGCGCGCGCAGGCGCAAGCGCTTCTTGGTCATGAGGTTCTTACAGCACTCGGTCGGTGAGCACCGGGAACGAGCGTCGCCACTGGAGTGCTACTGCTGGGTCGACGTCAACGACGAGTACCTCTTCCTCGGCCCCGGCCTCTCCCAGCACTCCGCCACGCGGATCGACAACGATCGATCGCCCGCCCATCGTGGTGCCCGCATGAGTGCCTGCGCTGTTGCACGCGACGACCCACGCCTGATTCTCAATGGCCCGAGCCTGAGCGAGCACCGTCCAGTGACTAATGCGAGCAGCGGGCCAGCCTGAGGCCAAGAGGAAGTTGTCGGCGCCGGAGTCCACGAGGCGACGGAAGAGCTCAGGGAACCGAAGGTCATAACACGTAGCGAGCCCGGTGGCGCCGAGCGCTGTTGGCAGCACCACGCAGGATTCACCGGCCGTCATCACCGACGGCTCACCGTCTTCCCAGCCGAACAGATGGATTTTGCGGTAGGTCGCGAGGATGTCGCCACTCTCATCGATGAGCACCGAGGTGTTGTATCGAGCAGCCCCGGCAAGTTCGGCAAACGAGCCCATGTGCAGAACAAGCCCAGCGGAACGAGCCGCTGCACGCATCCTCGTGACAAGCGGGCCATCGATGGATTCGGCAAACTCTGTGGCCCCCTTGAGATTGAAGGCACCGACATGCCAGAGCTCGGGTAGAACAGCGATCTCCACCTCGCGCAATTCGCCGATCATCGCAACGGTGCGTTCAATACGATCGGCAACGGTTTCGGTATCGGATACGTCGAGCTGGAGCAGAGCTACTCTGGTCATGGCCTCATCCTCTCCTGCTGACGCAAGACATCACGACGCACCTTGCCCATCGCGTTACGTGGCAGCTCGTTCACGCGCCGCCAAGTGCGCGGCCGCTTGTACGCAGCAAGCCGCTCGCCCACGACCTGTTCAAGCGCTGACAAGTCGATGTCAGAGTCGTCGCGCGTCACGATGAACGCTGCAACAGTTTCGCCCCAAGTGTCATCAGGCAAACCAACTACCGCAACGTCGATCACCGACGCGTGCTCTCGCAGCGCGTCTTCTACCTCGCGCGGATAGACGTTGTACCCACCCGTGATGATCAGATCGCTGGCTCGGCCAATGAGGTAGAGATAGCCATCGTCGTCCCACTCGCCGATGTCACCAGTGCGGAACCAGCCGTCGTCGGTAAACGCCTCACGTGTTTCCTCGACCCGACCCCAATAGCCGCTGAAGACGTTGGGGCCGATCACCTGCACACCACCCTCATCGTCGAGGCGCACTGAGACACCAGGTAACGGTCGACCCACCGAGCCTGCTTTGCGTTGGCCCTGAACAGGATTCGAGGTCAGCATCACGGTTTCGCTCATGCCGTAGCGCTCGATGGGAGCTTGACCGGCTTCGTCTGCGATGGCAGCAAAGAGCACCGGGTCGAGAGGAGCGGAACCCGACACGAGGAGCCGCAATCCGCTGAGGTCAGCTAGCCGATCGGCATCACGAAAGCGGGCGTACATCGTGGGCACACCGAAGAACATCGTTGCTTCGTGGTCGCGAACCGCGGCAACGACATCGCCCACGTCGAACCGCGGCACCACGACTATTGAGGCACCAGCGGTGAACGTGGCATTGAGCCCGACCCCGAGGCCGTGCATGTGGAACATCGGCAGGGCGTGTACCAAGCGATCATCTGACGTCCAGGCCCACTCACTCACGAGCACCTGCGAGCCAGCTAGCAAGTTGCCGCGAGAAAGCAGTGCACCCTTTGGTCGCCCCGTAGTGCCAGACGTGTAGGCGATCATCGCTGGTGCGTCATGGGGTGCATCTAGTTCGATGCTCAGCCCGGTATCGATCGGCAGCGCGTCCAAGCTCGGACGTGTGACGCCCAATGGCAGCTTGGACACCCGGGATGGATCGTCTATCACCGCTAAGACTGGGGTGGAATCGGTGACGACATGCTCGAGTTCGGCGCTCGTGTAACCGATGTTTGCTGGCACGACGACAGCGCCTAGCCGCAAAATCCCGACATAGGCCAGCACCGTCTCGATTGATGACGCGCAAGACAGCAAGACCCGGTCACCAGGGCGCACACCCGCAAGCGCGAACCGCCGTGCAGCGGAGGCAGTTAGGAGTTCCAATTGCGACCCGGTGACGTACTGCTGGTGAATCGACGCCAGGGATGGGTTGGCAGCACCGTCGGCGGCGGCGATCAACACCGCGGCCGTTGGGTTGAGCCGCCAGTTCTTGGCCCATTCGCGTGTCAACACCACGCCACCATCCTGCCTTGCTAGCACTTGTGACGGCGACACCGCCTGCGCTGGATACGCTCGCCTCACCTACGTGAGTCGTGGCCTCGCGACTCAGCGCGACAGACAGGAGCCCGCTATGGCCAAGAGTTGGATCGAGCTGGGCTTGATGACGGGATCGCCGCCGGCGCCGGACAAGATCGTCACGCTCAAGAACTACGACCGCGAGCCCAACCAGCGTTGGTCATTCCTGAACATGCGAGAGCTCATTCCCAGCGCACTTGTCGCGCGGGGCGAGACGAAGTCAGTGCTGCCTCGAAACGAGCGTGACCTCAAGGGATTTGGCTTCACCCATGACGGGCACAGTTACACGTTGGCCGAGATGATGGATGAAACCTACGTCGACGGGCTCATGGTGATCCATGACGGTGAGGTCATCTTCGAGCACTACGTCGAGGGTATGACCGAGTCGACCAGACATATTGCTCAGTCGGTATCCAAGAGTGTCGTCGCGACCGTGGCTGGCATTCTGATCGGCCGAGGAGAATTGCGCACCGACGCCATGGTGACTGATTACCTGACCGAACTTCGCGGTACGTCCTGGGACGGCTGCTCGATCCAGAACCTGCTCGATATGCGCACGGGTACTGCGTTCGACGAGACCGACTACGAAGACGCCGATTCAGAGTCGTTCCGAGGCTTTCGGATCCTCGGCTGGCTCGAGCGGTTGGCCGACGACCCCTGGCCGCACGAGTACATCGCCCAATTGCCGAACGCCGCAGAGCACGGCGGGAAGTTTGAATATCGCTCCATCCTCACTGACGTTCTCGCGTGGTGCATGGAACGAGTCACGAGTCGACATCTTGCTGAGCTCGTTGCAACCGAACTGTGGGCTCCCATGGGTGCCGCATACGACGCCGATTTCCTAGTGGGGCCAGCCAGTTTCGCGATGGCTTCGGGTGGCTTCTGCCTCACCCTTGGTGATCTGGCCCGATTCGGGCTTATGCACCTGAACAACGGGGCGGTCGGCGACACTCAGGTGGTCCCGTCGTCATGGGTAGAGGGCTTACGAACGCATGACGAGACACTCGTCGACGCCTTCTCGGGGGCCGCCGCCACTCACCCGACTGACGCGTTTTATCACAACCAGTGGTGGATCCGAGATGCTCGCGCAGGAATCTATTCCGGCTACGGCATCAACGGACAACAGGTGTTAGTGCATCAACCGTCGCGCACCGTCGTCGCCAAATTCTCGAGCTGGCCGCGCCCTTGGATCGACGAGAGCGCCGCGCTCTGCGATGCCGGGCTACTCGCACTGTGCGATTCCCTCGCCTGACGGCCAACCGTCAATCGGGGCTGGCCCAGAGGCGCGCAAGGCGGCGTCAATCAACCGCAATGGGGAGCAATAACTGCCTCTAGCGCAGTCGGGGGCACCTTGATGAGAAATGGGTGGGGGGACAGGATGGGCGAGTGAGCGCCGTTGCGGAAGGTGAAGCGGGAGCTGGGTCGGGGGCTGGATCTGA
>CAIXFH010000098.1 GCA_903918645.1 uncultured Actinomycetes bacterium
AGAACGGTGTCTGCCCGCTTGCGAGCATCTCGATCTTGCTCTCGTCAACATCGAAACCAAGAACCTCGTGTCCGAGGTTGGTCATGGCCGCTGCGTGGACTGCGCCTAGGTATCCGCAGCCTATGACGGTGATTCTTCGGGGGCCCATCGGCATCGATGTGGTGGCGGTCACGGGGCACACCCTATCCGTAGTGATATTGACCGAAAGGTGGGTGTTCGTGCCGTGGCTTGAGAAATATCCTTCGATTTGGGTCACATCCATGAGGTGGCCGATGGCTCTCAAAAGCCAGGGGGAGTGGGAATGAACGAGCAAGAGGAACACGAGCACTGGTTCTTCGGGCACGAAGATCCACGTTGGCTAATGTGCGACTGTGGCCAGTACGCAGCGCGCACGCGGAACATCATTGGCGAGAGCGATTTTCGCCTGATTGACCCACCGCATCCGGTCCTTGCCTTGCGTCCCATCAACCGCACGCTCGCGGGTGGACCCCCATCGGTCGACTTGCGCGAGGCCAATCTGGTCTAGCGGCGCGATGCCCTAAGTCGAGGTCGACCGGTACTTTTCGGGACAGTCCTGGCAGGATCACGACATGACCTCCGCAGACGTACGTTCCAGGTTCCCTGGGCTCTCAGACGGCTGGATCCGATTTGATGGGCCCGCTGGGACCTTGCCTGTCGATTCCAGTGTCGACGCCATCGCCGATTACATGCGATCACCAGCGCCGGCGAACCTCGGTGGTCAGTTCGCAGCGTCCAAGGCGAGCGACGGCGTGGTCGGTGGTGCTAGAGCTGCGGTGGCGCGCCTTGTCGGCGCCCAGGACGACGAGGTCGTGTTCGGCCCGAGTACCACTAACTTGATGTTCGCGTTCACTCGCGCCTTGGCTCGCGATTGGCAGCCAGGTGATCGGATCGTCTGCACTCAACTCGACCACGACTCCAACGTCAGCCCCTGGCTCCTGGCCGCACGTGACGCTGGCGCCACCGTCGAATTCCTCGAAGTCGATCCTGTCGATGGCACCTTGGATGTCGAGCCCCTCAAGGGTCTTTGCGCTGATGGTCGCACTCGGTGGGTCGCGATGTCCGGGGCGTCCAACCTCACCGGACATTCACCCGATCTGCTCCGCGCCGTCGCGATCGCCCACGAGTACGGTGCGCGGATCCTGATCGATGGTGTTGCCAGGGTGCCGCATCTACCGACGAACATTGCTGAAATCGGTGCCGACGTTCTCTCCACCTCGCCTTACAAGTGGTACGGCCCCCATGCCGGGATCTTGGTCGTGCGCGACGGTCTGCTCCGCACGATCGAGCCCTATCGAGTGCGCCCCGCCGATTATGACGGGCCATCGCGTTGGGAAACTGGCACACCACAGATCGAGTTGCTGGCAGGGATCACCGCTGCAGCCGAGTTCATGATGGAAACCCCACTTGTTGACGAAGCTGCGCGTGAGACGGCGCTGCTGGCCCTGCTTCAGGAAGGGCTGCAAGACATTTCGGGCGTCTCGGTGCGCGGTCCGTCGGTCAGCGAAGATCGGGCACCCACACTGATTTTCACAGTGGCCGGTCGTTCACCGCTCGAAGTTGACCAGTACCTCGCCTCTCGGAAAATCGCGGTGTGGCATGGCGACAACTACGCATGCGAGCTCATCGATGCAATGGGTTTGCGCGGTGACGGTGGCGCGGTGCGTGCTGGCATCGTCCGCTACACGACTGCAGACGATGTGCGAGCGCTTCTGCAAGCTCTCACCGAGTTCACGAGTGGCACTTAGTCATGAGTTCTATGGAGTGGGATGACATCGCTAGGCGCTTTTCGGCAGCGCGCAACTGGTGGGTCGGCACATCGAGTGATCGAGGACCGCATTCGGTTCCGGTGTGGGGTGTGGTTGTTGGCGGTGAGCTGATGTTTTATGGCGAACCCGGGGCGCTCCGATCGCGCAACCTCGCCGCAGACCCTCGCTTGGTAGTGCACCTGGAAAACGGTGATGCCGTGCTGATCCTGCACGGCACCGCGCAGCCGGGGGTGCGTGGCGTCGATGATCAAGAGGTTATTGCGGCTTACGCCGCGAAGTACACCGCTGCGCTTGATCTCGAGTACTTGCCGGGTACATCGCACACCACTGCCACCGTGCTCTACGTTGTGACCCCGATCCGTGTAATGGCTTGGGAACTGGCTGCTTCCACCGACTGGGAAAACCGTTACTGGTCCGCCGATTCGCTCGCCAAAGACTAGGAAGCAAACCAGTGTCGAGAAGTGAGGCTTCATCGATGGCAGGGCCGGCGAGTCTGTGGCGTGACACCTCCCGCACCGCAGTGCCGGCCGTCACTCCGCTGCCTGGAGCCGCGCAGGTTGACGTTGCCATCGTCGGCGGCGGATACACCGGATTGTGGACCGCGTATTACCTGTCACTGGCCGATCCGAGCCTGCGGATTGTGGTGTTGGAGAAGAACACCGTGGGCTTCGGCGCATCCGGCCGCAATGGGGGTTGGTGTTCGGCGATCTTTCCGGCGTCCATGCGCAAGATGGCCGCGCTTTCTGACCGCGAGACTGCCGGCCGCATGCAGCGCGCGATGAACGACACCGTGGTCGAAGTCGGCCGCGTGGCTGCTGGCGAAGGCATCGAGTGTGGATTCCAGCAGGGCGGCTATGTGTCGGTGGCCCGTAATGAAGCGCAATGGACGCGCGCTCAAGCTGAGGTTCAGGGCTGGCGCGACTGGGGCTTTGGCGATGAACAGATTCGGCTCCTTGATGTTTCGGAGGCCGAGTCGAGGGTTCGGATCACTCGCACTCTGGGCGGCACTTTCACGCCGCACTGCGCGGTAATCCAACCACTTGACCTCGTGCGCGGACTCGCAAATGTCGTCCGCTCGCGAGGCGTGATGATCTACGAAGCGACGACCGTAACCTCTATCGAATCGGGCGTAGTTCGCACTGATCATGGTGATGTACGGGCTGATGTGATTGTGCGCGGCACCGAAGGCTTCACCCCATCGATTCCGGGGGCGAAACGCGAGATCGTGCCGATGTACTCGCTGATGGTGGCCACTGAACCGCTGACTGATCAGCAGTGGTCCGAGGTTGGCCTGGCCAGCCGTGAGACCTTCAGCGACAAACGGCACTTGCGTATCTACGGCCAGCGAACCGAGGACGGTCGCATCGCATTCGGTGGTCGGGGTGCTCCCTATCACTTTGGCTCGAAGGTGCGACCAGAGTTCGACATCGATGTTCGAGTGCACAAGATGCTGCGCGGCATCATCTTCGACATGTTCCCGACGCTGAGCGGTATCAACTTCACTCATGAGTGGGGTGGCAACCTGGGGATCCCTCGCGACTGGGTGCCATCGGCCAATTTCGATCGCAAGACTGGAATCGCCACTGCCGGAGGCTATGTCGGCGATGGTGTCGCGACGTCGAACATCGCTGGTCGTACGTTACGTGATGCCATCCTCGGTGTTGAAGATTCGCCGTTACTTGAGCTGCCATGGGCTGGCCGCACTTCACGGCGATGGGAGCCCGAGCCGATCCGGTGGGCTGGGGTCAACGCAGTGACCGCGTTGTTCGCCAATGCCGATCGCACCGAAGTCGAGTCGGGCAAGCCGTCAATTGCGGCTCGGCAGTTCTGGCGCGTCCTCGGTCACTAAGTTCGTTCGCGATCGGTTGTCTTAGATCGACACTCGGCCCTTCGGGCGGCGCAACCCGGCACTCGTCAACCGCACTACAAGTTCGCGCGAGGTAATGAGAAGCGCGCCAGCCTCCAGCGCAGCATCATGCAGATGCTCGGGGATGTCGTAGTGATCGCGGTCGAAACCTCGCCGCGGCACGCCAAGTTGCTCGGCAAACACATGGAGTTCGTCGTACGACTCGTCGCTGACCATGTGACCCCACCACAAGTCGAGATGCCACCACATCGGTGGGTCGATGAAGATGCTCACGTCGCGAAGCCTACGACGCTGGGTGCCCAGAGGGCAGGTACCCAGGCGTCGTTACACAGTCAGGACGAGGGCAAGCGCGAAGGCTGCACACGGCGCAGCCATCAATGCCACGTAACGCCAGCCCACCTGCCACCCACCCGCGGCGATGGCTAGCACGATTTTGACCACCATGTTGCTAGCCAAGGCTGCAGCAATTGCCCACACCGCGGTGGTTGCCGGGATCTGACCGGCAGTAGCTAGTTGGGCCGCGGCGAGTGCGCCGGCATGTGTGTCGGCAAGTCCGACCAGCGCGCTCACGGCGATAGCGCCCGTACTACCGAAAACGTCCGCACCCCAGCGACCGACGAGCAGGGCCACGGTCAGGACTCCGGCCAGCAGCAGTGCTGGCCCAATCGCGAACGGTCGGGCTGGGTGCCCAGCCGCCTTCGACGCAGCCTGGCCGGCGGGCGTTGCTAGGTCTTGTGGTTCGGGTTCTTCAGCGGCGTCAACGCGGTCGACTCGAAAGAGCACGGCGCCTGCGGTGGCTCCCAGCGCTATCACACCGGTGATGATCGCCGGGAGCAGCATCCGCAGCACCTCGGCATTGACGTACCAGCAGATCACGGTCAACAAGATCAGCGTGGACGTGCTGGCGAGGACGGCCGAGCCGAGGGCTTCGGCTCGGATCGAGGTGTCGCGTGCGCGTCTGCACATCGCGCCAGTTGCGGCCGACGCCGAAACGAACCCAGCTGCCAAGCCGGTGATAGCTAGGCCGCGACGTGCGCCAAGGATGCGAGTGGCGATGTAACCGATCCAGCCGGTTGCGGTGAGCAGAACGACGATCAGCCAGATGCGGCGTGGATTGAGCGCCCCGTACGGGCCAAGATCGGTGTCAGGCAAGAGCGGCAAAATGATGAACGCTGCCACGAAGAAAGTCAGTGCATCGCGCTCATCGGCGTCGCTGATTATGTCGCGGGCGAAGTGATGGATCGGGCTCTTCGCCCAGAGCAGTGCCACGACGGCAACACCGCCACCCACGGCAAGTTCGGGTGATGTCCATGCCAAGGCGCCGAGAACCACCACCGCCACCAGCGCGATCTCCGTGGTCGCCCCGGAGTCTTCGGCTGCCGTCCGTTGATACGCGGCTGCCGCGACAATGCCAACGGCCACGATTCCCGCCATCGCAGCGTAGGGAGAGACGGCAGCAGCAAGCGCGCCGAGCAAGCCAGCGATCCCGAAAGTCCTTGAGCCTGCTGGTCGATGGCCGGTGCGTTCACGCTCGAGACCGATGAGAAGGCCGACTGCGAGAGCCACGCCTACGTGCCACCACTCGACCGGAACTAGCACCGCTCCACCTCCACCCCCCATTCTGGCGGCGTCGGATGGTCGAGATAGGGCAAAGTCAGAACTCGGTCGATGGTGAGCTTACGAACAGGTGGCGTCGGCCGCGGTTCGCACCTTTGGCGGGGCAGTAGCACCTGACGAGGCCGCGGGCACTTTGACGGTGACCTTCTGCGCTGCGACGTACTCGGTCCCGATGGTGACTTCGAAGACATTGCCGAGTTTGTTCACCGGGACGAGTTTTGCTCCGGGCAGTGCAGCGGCGATGGTCTTGACCGATTCGGTGTACCTGTCGTCGAAGCGAATGATGGTGACTGCCCCGACGGGGGTCAGCGCGTTCGCTGGGGCACCCTCGATTCGGAACCCGAGGTTGGCAAGGTCAGTAGCCGCTTTACTTCCTTGGCCCTTGATGGTCGTGCCATTGAGGACTCGGACATGGATGGATCCTGTGGGCACGGTGGGTGTTGCGGCCTTCACCGGATCGACTAGTGGCCGATCGGCTCGGATCGCCGCGAAGATGCGTGCTGCTGCGGCGCGATTCCAAGTGAGTACGTCGCCGATTCCCTTGACCTTGATGGCGGCACCGAGCGGGACAGTGAGCATGGTGATGGCCGCGGGGTTGATTCCCTTGAATCGATTTACGAGGTCGAGCATCTGGTTCGGTCCAAGCCCACTGTCGGTTTTCACACTGCTTGCCAGGGCGGACAGGAACGAGTCCAAAGCCACTGGATTGATCAGTGTCTGCCCCGACAGAGCCTTCTTAGCCATGGCCCCGATGAACTTCTGTTGCCTTTTCATCCGGCCGATGTCGGCGCTCGGGTCGATGTATCGGGCTCGCACATAGGCCAAGGCTTGGGGGCCGTTGACGGTCTGCTTACCAGCGGGAAGGTTGAGCCCGGAGTTCTTGTCCTTGGTCGCGTGGGCCAAGCAAACCTCCACTCCGCCGAGGGCATCGACCATCCGTAGGAAGCCCGAGAAGTTGATCTCCGCGTAGTGATCCACGGTGACTCCGGTGATCAATTCGACGGTCTGCACCATGAGCTTGGGGCCACCCAAGCTGTAGGCCGCATTCAGTTTGGACTTGCGAGCCTTGTGCTTGACCCCGGATGAATCGGTCCACGCTGGCACGGTCACCAGGGTGTCGCGCGGCAGGGAGACTGCGGTGATGTGCTGACCGTCGCTCGACAGATGCACGAGGAGCATGGTGTCGGTGTGCGCTCCGTAGTCCAGCGATCCCAGGTGAAGTGACCTCTTGGCTTGCGCCGACAGGCCCGCGCGGTCATCGTTCGCGACGACCAGCATGGTCAGCGGCTGTCCGTCGGTGAGCGCTCCGCCAGCGGTGCCAGCGTCGACGATGCTGACCTGGCCGGCGTACCGGTGTACCGCCGCGTAGCCGACGCCGCTGGTGAGCAGAACCGCGCCGGAGGCGAGGGCAGCAACGAGGCGTGCACCACGCCGAACTGTCGGTGTTGCGGGCATTCGGGCTGGTCCAATCATGAACTGGTCGAGGGGATTCCTCACGATAGGACGCACGCGGAGCCACTTTGGTGCCGCAACGCCGGGCGGCGTGACTGGACTCACCACGCGGGCTGGCTCGTTAGGGTGTCGGTGAGATGACTGATCATGGCCAAGTCCCAAGCCCGCCCCCGCAGCAGTCGCCGGGCGTGTCGATCGTCGTCCCGGTCCTCAACGAGGAGCGGTTTCTCGTTGCAGCGGTGACTCGGCTACTGGAGCAGGCGTACGACGGCCCGCTCGAAGTGATTCTCGCGCTTGGCCCGAGCCAGGATCACACCGACGAGATTGCCTTGGGTCTTGCCGATAGCGATGCCAGGGTGCATCTCGTGCGGAATCCATCCGGTCGCACGCCGGTCGGGCTCAACGCCGCGATCGCCCGCGCCCGTTATGACGTGATTGTCCGCTGTGATGGGCACGCTCTCGTCCCGCTTGATTATGTGGCTGCGGCGGTTGAGACGTTGATCCGAACGGGTGCGGACAACGTCGGCGGCATCATGGCGGCGGAAGGGGTGACGCCGTTCGAGCAGGCTGTTGCCCGCGCGATGACCTCAACTCTTGGGGTCGGCGGCGCCTCGTTCCACACTGGGGGAGACGAGGGCCCGGCGCCGACCGTGTACCTCGGCGCATTTACTCGCGCGGCCCTTGAACGGGTCGGCGGCTATGACGAATCGATGCAGCGCGCACAAGATTGGGAACTGAATCTGCGCCTTCGGCAGACAGGGGGAACCGTATGGTTCACCCCGCGGATGCAGGTGACCTACCGGCCGCGTGGCTCCGTGAGATCGCTGGCCCGTCAGTACTTCGACTACGGCCGGTGGCGACGCGAGGTAGTGCGTCGCCACCCCGACACGGTCAGCGCTCGCTACCTAGCGGCACCGGTCGCGGTCGTCGGCGTGACCTTTGGAGCCGCAGCCGGACTGATCGCCACCATGGGCGGGCCCGGTTGGCTCGCCGTGGGCTGGCTCGCGCCAGTGGGCTACGCGGCCCTCATCGGAGTCGGGTCGGTAGTCGTGGGTCGTGGCCTGTCGGGGCCAGCGTGGCTTCGGCTACCGCTTGCTCTCGCCACGATGCACGCATCCTGGGGACTTGGTTTTCTGACCAGTTCGCGGGCGATCGCTGCTAGATCGTGATGACCTTGGGCTCGCTTGGTACTAGCAGCGTGGGTTCTGTTGCAGCTTGAACGTCGGCGACGCTGACCCCTTCAGCTACCTCGCGCAGAACCAAGCCCTCAGGCGTGATGTCGATGACGGCTAGAGCGCTGACACATTCGCGGCTGCTGGGACAACGCCTCGCGTGTCGAACAGGCTTACCGCCCGTGCAGAGATTTCCTTCATGTCGTATGCCGTGTGGGCCTGTAGGAGTACCGCAAGATCGGTACCTTCCAGCGCGGTTGCCAAATCAGCCACCCGCGCCAAAGTTCCGCTCGGAAGTTTCCAGGATTCGACGTGCGGGTCGTGAAAGGAAACATCCGCGCCCATGCTGATGAGCGCCTCGGCCAGCGGGCGAGCGGGGGATTCGCGCTCGTCTGCGATGTTGGGCTTGTAGGTCACTCCCAATAGCAGGATCTTCGAACCACGGACAGACTTGGATCCTTCGTTGAGTACATCCTGAATCCGTCGCGCGACGTAGACCGGCATGCCCGCATTGATTTCCTGAGCTAACTCGACGAACCGGAAGGGGTAGCCAAGTTTCGCGCGGACTTGGTAGCTCAAGTAGTTCGGGTCGATCGGGATGCAGTGACCGCCAACGCCGGGGCCTGGGTAGAAGGCCTGAAAGCCGAAGGGCTTAGTGCTGGCTGCTCTGATTACATCCCAGAGGTCGATGTCCAACTCGTGGCAGAACCGGGCCATCTCATTGACTAGAGCAATGTTGATATGGCGGTAGGTGTTCTCCAGCAGCTTTGCCGTTTCGGCCTCGCGGGCGCCTTTGACTCGGATGACTGTGTCGATGAACTGTTCATAGAACTCGCTGGCAACGCTCGTGCAGGAAGGAGTGACGCCACCGACGACCTTCGGGGTGTTTCGGATGCCGTAGGTGGCGTTTCCTGGGTCGATGCGTTCGGGTGAGAACGCGAGATGAAAGTCATCGCCGGCTAGTAGTCCGGTCGCTTCAAGTGCCGGACGGAGCTCGTCCTCTGTAGTCCCTGGGTAGGTAGTTGATTCCAAAACTACGAGCATGCCGGGATGAAGATGATCAGCGATCATGCGAGTGGCGTTGCGAAGGGCCGTGAGATCTGGGCTGCCACCCTCGTTAAGTGGGGTCGGCACGCAGATGACCGCGATGTCTGCATTCGCCAGGACTGATTCGTCGGTGGTCGCGGAGAAGCCGGCAGCAAGCATTTCTGCGATGTCGTCATCTGAGAGATCGTCGACATGTGACTTGCCCAAGTTCAGGCCATCAACTACTCGAGATGAGAGGTCCAGGCCAGTGACTCGCAGCCCCACTTGGGTAGCTGCGCGAGCCAGTGGAAGCCCTACGTAGCCTTGGCCAATAATGACGAGATTGTTCGGCACCGTTCCTCCGGTTCTGCCCCGATCGTCTACACGCCCTGCTGCTCACTCTGTGGGTGAGAGCCGATCGTGCTAAGAGTTCCTTCGATGGAACATAGACCACACCCGAGGGTGTATCGGCAGATGAAGGCCACGGCTTTAGCGTGGGGACTTGGTTTTCTGACCAGTTCGCGGACGATCGCTGCTAGATCGTGATGACCTTGGGCTCGCTTGGCACTAGCAGCGTGGGTTCTGTTGCAGCTTGAACGTCGGCGACGCTGACCCCTTCAGCTACCTCGCGCAGAACCAAGCCCTCAGGCGTGATGTCGATGACGGCTAGATCGGTGATGATCCGGTCGACGACCCCGCGGCCGGTGTAG
>CAIXFH010000099.1 GCA_903918645.1 uncultured Actinomycetes bacterium
GGGCCACGTTGCGTTCGGTCAACCAACGGCTCGCACCGTTCGGACGCCGGCTCGGCCCCGATCCGTCGAGTGAGGTGGCGTGCACGATCGGTGGGATTGTCGCCAACAACTCGAGCGGGATGGCGTGCGGTACGGAAGAGAACAGCTACAGCACACTCGAGTCCGTCGAAGTCATCCTCGCTAGTGGCACGCGCATCGATACGTCCGCCGTTGATGCCGACGAACGGCTGCGCACCCTCGAGCCAGATCTCTACCAAGGTCTGCTCAATCTGCGCGACCGAGTACGCGGCAATCCCGAGAGTGTTCGACGTCTCCGCGAGCAGTTCGCCATCAAGAACACCATGGGCTATGGGCTCAACTCCTTCCTCGATCACGACCGCGCCTCACAGATCCTGGCGCGGCTTCTTGTCGGAAGCGAGGGCACGCTCGGCTTCCTTGCCTCTGTCACGTTCACCACCGTGCCGATGCGAGCGCACCGAGCGACGTCGCTGGCCGTGTTCGAGTCCCTTGCGGCCGCCGCCGCCGCAGTTCCGAGCCTGATCGAGGCAGATGTCGCCCTCGTCGAACTCATGGACTCGGTCTCGCTCGATGTTGCCCGAGCGACCAACCCACGGATCGCCGAGTTCCTCGGTACCAACGTGGGCGGCGCGGCGCTCCTCGTCGAGCGGCAGACCGATGACGCCTCTGCGGTCATCACACATGCGGCAGGGCTTCGTGACCTGCTGATCGGGTTGAGCGGCGTATCCCGCGTGTCTCCTGCAACTGATCGCACCTCGCGTGATGAGTTGTGGCACATGCGAAAAGGTCTTTATGCCGCTGTGGCTGCCTCGCGCCCGCCTGGCACCACGGCACTGCTGGAGGATGTCGCAGTGCCAGTCGAGCATCTCCCGAAAGCGTGCCAGGAGTTGACCTCCCTCTTCGACCGACACGGGTACGAGCGAAGTGTGATTTTCGGGCACGCGAAGGACGGCAATGTCCACTTCATGATTACCGACCGTTTCAGTGGTGATCGGCTGGAGACCTATAGGCGGTTCACCGATGACCTCGTCGACCTAGTCCTTGGGGAAGGCGGTTCACTCAAGGCGGAGCACGGTACCGGCCGGGTAATGGCGCCGTTCGTGAGGCGGCAGTACGGAGATGAGCTCTACGACGTCATGGTGCAAGTCAAGTCGCTCTTCGACCCGCAGTGCGTGTTGAACCCAGGCGTTGTTGTCGGGGCGCCTGCTGATGCGCATCTGCTTCATGTCAAGACCACGTCCCCCGCTGATTCAGAGATTGACTCGTGCGTGGAGTGCGGCTACTGCGAGCCGGTGTGCCCCAGCAAAGACCTCACCCTCACGCCACGACAGCGGATCGCGCTGCGTCGCTCGGAGCAGGCTGCGGCAGCAGACGGCTTCGATCTGCCGGCCTCGCCCGCGCGGGATTTCGAGCTTGTCGAGACGTGCGCGACCGACGGTATGTGCCAGACAGCGTGCCCTGTTCTCATCGACACGGGGGCGCTGGTGAGACGACTCCGTTCCGATGCAGTGCCACCCGCAGCCCAGCAAGTTGCCAAGGTTGCGGCGCGACACTGGGGCGGCATCACACGGGCTGTGTCGTCAGGACTCACTCTGGCGTCACACCTTCCACCTGTCGCAGAGGCTGTCACGAAGGCGCTGCGCGCCATCGCACCCGCCGAGGTCTCTCCTGTGTGGTCGCGATTCCTGCCAGCAGGTGGCCGCTCACGAGCGCACCTTCGTGGATCAAGCGCCACCAGCGACGTCGTGCTCCTGCCTTCCTGCATGGGCACGATCTTCGGTGGCGCACATGGTGTTTCGGCGGCTTTCCTGTCGGTGTGCGAGCGGGCGGGCATCAACACCCGTGTACCTGACGATGTCGCAGGGCTGTGTTGCGGCACACCGTGGAGCTCCAAGGGGCTCGTCGACGGTGGTGAGCTCATGGAAGAGCGTCTGCGGATTGCCGTGACCCGATGGGCGGGCCCGGCGGATCTCACTGTGATCGTCGATGCCTCGACCTGCACGAGCGCGGTCCAGCGGGTGGTCGCGCCTGTCTCGGAGTCCCGGACGCTTCGCGTCGTTGACGTCGTTCAGTTCACTGCGGACGAGTTGCTCCCGCGGCTCGTGATCAGTGGACGCATCGATCGTGTTGGGGTCCACCCGACTTGTGGCACCGAGAAACTTGGCTCACGTGACGCACTGCTCCGCATCGCGCAAGCCTGCGCACAGCGCGTAGTCGTAGCCGACGACTGGGGTTGCTGTGCGATGGCAGGCGATCGAGGGCTGCTCCACCCAGAGCTCACGGAGTCCGCGACGATGAGAGAAGCTCGCGAACTGGTCGCGGCGGATGCGACCGAATACGTCTCGGATAACCGTGCGTGCCAGATCGCGCTCGCCCGGGCAAC
>CAIXFH010000100.1 GCA_903918645.1 uncultured Actinomycetes bacterium
GAAACTGTCCACATTCCGGACAGTCGTGCCGATTGTTTTTCAACTGGAAGGTTGGCGCCGACCGCGCAGTCGGCTTTTTTCTCTCCCTGGCACCATGCGAACGTTGCGTGCCGATCGACGTCTACGCCACCACGGCCTGGCATAGGGGCATCCAAAACTCTGGAGCGATTGCCAGCGCCACCCTGCCGTGTGTTCCAAACTCTCTCGCGTGTGGGGGGGGGGATCTCGCGTCTCAGTGGCACGTTGGTGGCACGTTGGTGGCACGTGCGTGGCGCGGCCGCAAGATACGGCACGTCTGTCAGTTCATCAGCTGTAGGTCTCGCAGTGGCCAAATCCCGCTTTTTCGCCGTGCCACGTACGTGCCATATCGACCCCCGAATTAGTGGCACGTGCCACGAATCAGGGTCAAATACGGCTAGTTGCGGAGTTTCTTGGGATCTTGTAATCCCTTGTCCTGCAAGGCTTTTCGTGGGAGCGGGTGACGGGAATCGAACCCGCTCTGTCAGCTTGGGAAGCTGATGTTCTGCCTTTGAACTACACCCGCGATTCTGCCTGCTCTCTATGCACACGTAGGGAGAAGACGCCATTATGCCGCACCCCCGTGGCCTGCGGTCCGGTGCCCGGTCAACCCGTCGGCGTAAGTTGCCACAACTTCGGGACAGTCACCGACGTGTCGCTGCCTGCGGTCAAGGTGAGGCGTACCACGCTGTCATATGAGGACGTGGTTCCGGCCGACGGCTGTTGGGCTGCTACCTGCCCGCTAGGCAGTGCCGGATCCGCCTTTGCGGTGGCCTTGACGAGAGTTACTTGGAAGCCTGCTTGAAGGAGTGCTGTGATTGCGGCGTCGCGAGAGAGCCCCCGCACGTCGGGCACCGGAGGGGTGAGTCCGGTGAGGGATGTAGTGGCCGGTGCTGCAAAAGGTTCAACGGGGAGCGATGCGTGAAGTGCAAGCATCGCCTCGTGCCAGATGGGCCCAGCTACGGTGCGTCCGTAGACCTTTCCGAATTGGTGGCCGTATGCCTCGATGTTGTGCAGTGGGTACTTCTGACCACCCCTCGGGTCGCCGATCCACACACTCATTGCGTACTGCGGAGTGAAGCCACTAAACCACGTGGCCGCAGAGTCGTTGGTAGTACCGGTTTTTGCAGCCGCCGGCTGTGGGCCTAGATCGAAGCCTGCGCCGGTGCCGTTACTGGTGAGCACTCCGCGCATCACGTCAGTGACTGCGGCCGCGACGTAAGGCGAGAGGGTGCGACGGCACGCAACCGGAGGCACCGGGAGCGAAGCGCCTTTGCGATCAGTCATCGCCAGCACACCACTTGGAGTGCAGGTGATGCCGCCCGACGCGAAGGTTGCGTACACCGTCGCCATCTGCAATGGCGATGTCTCGTATGCGCCGAGCGTGAGGGCAGCATCGCGTGCCGTGATTGCGTGCTTGCCGCTTCGCGGCAGACTCGTCATGCCCAGACGTCCAGCCATGTCGGCGATAGGCAGGACACCGACCCGTTCTTCGAGCTGGACGAACCAGGTGTTCACGGATTTGGCAGTGGCTTGATAAGCGTTGAGGATCCCGTTGTTTCGGTTGTTGTCATTGTGGAATCCACCCTTGGGGTAGTTCATGTTTGTGGGTACGTAGCCATCGGGGGTGTTGAATTTCGTGGCTAGTGAGAAGCCGCCCTCGAGAGCGGTGGCCAAGGTGATGGGCTTGAAGTTTGATCCGGGCTGGAAGGCCGGACGGGCAGGTAGGACGATCTGTGTTTCGCCGAGTGCGGCATCTCGTCCCCAACGCCGGTTGGTGACCAGTGCGAGCACCTGCCCTGTTCCTGGCTGAACGACCGCGATCCCGGTGGCCACCCGATTCGTTGGCTTGAGTGCGCGATCGGCAGCGGCCTGCGCAATTGCCATCACCCCGCGGTCTAGTGCGGTGCGGATCTTGAGACCACCGCGATAGAGCAACTCTTGCCGCGCCTCAGGTGTGGCACCAAAACTCGGGTCGTTGGCGATGATCTCCGTGATCCACTGACAGTAGAACGGAAAGGCTGATGCACCGCAGCCTTGCGGTGGATCGGTGATCTTCAAGGTGATGACACTCGCGTGCGCAGAGTCAAACTGCGCCTGGGAAATCCGGTGGGTTGCGAGCATGCGACCAAGCACGATGTTGCGTCGCTCACGCGCTGCTTCAGGGTGATCGACCGGGTTGTAGTTAGTAGGAGATTTCAAGATGCCGACTAACACCGCTGCTTGGGCCACTGAGATCTTGCTCGCGGGGATCCCGAAGTAGTGCTTGGCCGCTGCTCCGATTCCATACGCACCGTCGCCGAAGTTCACGGTGTTCAGATACCGAGTAAGAATCTCATCTTTGCTCAGTGCCTTCTCGATTTCGACCGCGTACTTGAGTTCACGGATCTTGCGGGCGAACGTCTGCTCGGTTACCGCGCGCTCTTCGTCGGCGGTCGTGGCCTGGCTGAGCAGCAGGTTCTTGACGTACTGCTGAGTGATGCCCGAGCCACCCTGCTTGCTCGTGGAAGTCTGGTTGTGCACTAGCGCGCGAGCCAGGCCCGCGAGGTCAACCGCCCCATGGGTGTAGAAACGATCGTCCTCGGTCGCGAGGAGTGCATCGATCACCGCATGAGATACCTGGTTAAGCCGCACGGGGCTGCGGTTTTGACCGAAGAAGACCGCGAACGTCTTGCCATCGCGATCGGTCAGCACACTGCTCAAGGGCAACTGAGCATCAAGGGGTAATGCCTTGGGCAGGTCTTCCCAGCTGTAACCAACTTGGCGGGCCACGTAGGTGGGCGGTAGGACGAACGGGATGCTCAATCCCGCTATCAGAAGGCCGACAGCCAAGGAGCCGACGGCGAATTTGGGCAGCCTACCCAATCGCCGAATGAGTGACGCGCGCTCAGCCGCGGGAACTGCGGTGGGGAGTCCGTCGTCGAACAAGTCGGTAAGACCGAGTTCGCTCGACCTGCGCCCGCGACGCGGTAGGGGACTCACTGGGCGCGCTCGCTTCCTCGGGTCGAAACAGTGGGCATGATGGAGATGGGACGAGTGGCAGCACTCAGTCGTTCCACACCATGAGTATCGGCTGCGTAGGTCACGACGCCGTGTAGGTCGACGTGGAAGGGGGTGTCGCCCGTGGGTCGCCATGAGTCAGGGGACCGGCCTCGACGTCCCACCTCGGCCAAGTTGACTGCTCCGAAAGTGGTGGTGCGTCCGTCGGCTGATGGCCGCCGTTCGGGCCGAACTGCGGCGTTCCTTTCGGGGGCAGCTGCGCTGGCCCTCGCGGCGCTCACTTGTGCAGCGGTAGCGGCGTTGGGCGTGCCGCTCGGCCCGCGTACTGCTGCCGACGTCGTTCCGGTACCTGAGCCGACCGCGACGCTCACGCCAGTTGCCCTTGCCTCCGCCCCGGCTCACGACGTCTTCTCGGCAGTGCTCGGCACTGCGCCCGCCGCTGCTTGGCAGCCTGCCGGTTCCATCTCGTGGACTGCCGGCAGCCCATTTGATGCATCGTGTGGACGTCCAGATCAGGTCGGTGCGGCTATCGCGGGGTCACGCATCTTTGTGGTGGGCAAGGGCCAAGTGTTGGTCTCACTCAACGCCTACTCCGCCGGCCAGGGGGCCGGGGCCTTCATCGAATGGGCGAATCTGTTGGGCACATGTTCGGCGGTCAACAGTTACGCGCTGCCTGGCCCGGGAGTTGATGCACTCATCGCCTGGGGCACCAAGACCGGCGGCGGTTCGGCTGCGGTGCTGCTCTGGCGTCGCGGTGATGTGTTGGCCTCGATCAGCGTCCCGACAAAGGGCACTGGCGGCTTATCGCAGCGAGCCAGCGAGGTCGACTCTCGCTTGCTCAGCGCCCTTGCAGGAACGTGTGCCGACGTTGACTCAGTGCTCGCTGACGCGGCCCGCTCACCGTGGCTGGCGCGTCCTGACTTCACTGGATTGTTGAGGCCACTTGCTGTGACGGTGTCGCAGTCGCCAGCGCCGACTCCGCCCGCGGGTGTCACCCCAGTGCCCGATTCGCAAGTGTACGAACCGGTTCCGGCCGTCTCGTATCCCGTCCGACCACTCGATCCCATCTGGCCGAGCGCCCTACCCTCACCCATGCCTCAGCCGGCCCAACCGGTGCGGCCAACCCCACAGCCGTCAGCGACGTCAGTCCTTGCACGCATCGATGACCCGACGGGCCCTGGCTGCGGCTGGTCCTTCACCGGGCAGGTGCAGCCGGTATACGACGAGATCCAACAGGCTGCGCTCACCCAGGGCCGAGTTGATCAAGCGCGTCTCAAGCTCAAGGTGGCGCAGTCGCAATGGCAGAACGACACCCTTGCCTTTTGGACTCAGGCTGGGCCCTATGTCGCCGAAGTGCAGGCGTTCGCTGCCTACGCTGAAGAGGTCCGGCAGGTTGCGGTGGCTTGGGATTCGATCTCTGTTAGCCGTGAGGCGTACGACACCGCTGTGGCCCAGTACAACCAGGCGCTGGGCGACCGTGAGGTGTTCTTGGTCCAACAGCAGCAAGCCCAGGCTGCTTACGACTCTGCTGTCGTCCTGTGCGCCGCCCAACTCACGCCAACGCTGACACCTACGCCGACTTCCGCTGCCCCGTCTGATTCCGTGAGCAGTTCGCCAGCGCCGTCTGACACGACATCGGCCACAGTTTCACCCCAGCCGACTGGATCACCGACTGTGAGCCCCAGTCCTACAAACTCACTGAGCTGTCCGCCAGCCGTCCCACCAATCCTGAGCGAAACGCCGCCTGTCATTCCCCCGCTCCCTACTCCCCCTCCCGACCCACGTCCGAGCCCACTGCCCTCGGTCTCGCCGTGAGCCGGTAACCTCGCGCTCACACCACACTTGGGGAGGCAACGTGCTGCTGTCGGACCGCGACATTCGCGCTGAATTGGCTAGTGGACGAGTTGTCCTCGAACCCTTTGAAGAGTCGATGGTGCAGCCATCGAGTGTCGATGTGCGCATCGATCGCTTCTTCCGGGTGTTCGACAATCACTTGTATCCGCACATCGATCCGGCCGAAGAGCAGCCTGATCTCACGCGAATGGTTGAGCCGGTGTCGGGCGAGCCGTTCATCCTGCACCCAGGTGAATTCGTGCTGGCCTCAACTTATGAGGTCGTCACACTGCCCGACGATGTTGCCGGACGCCTTGAAGGCAAGTCCTCACTTGGCCGCCTCGGGCTCCTCACCCACTCGACCGCTGGCTTCATCGACCCAGGTTTCTCGGGCCATGTCACTCTCGAGTTGTCGAATGTCGCGACCCTCCCCATCAAGCTTTGGCCAGGGATGAAGATCGGCCAGCTGTGCTTGTTCCGTCTCTCGAGCCCTGCCGAACATCCTTACGGTTCGGCGCTTTACGGCTCGCGCTACCAAGGCCAGCGTGGCCCGACACAAAGCAAGAGCCACTTAAACTTTCACCAGACGGACATCTACTAATCACTAGGTAGACGGAAGTCGCGTACGCCTGGCACTCGCAACACTGTGAAGCTGATCGTCAGCAGGCAGCAGATGACACCGATAAGTACCGTCGTCTCGCCCACTCGCGCCACGAGCGGGCCGGTGAGCGCTAGGCCGAGTGGCATGAGCGCAAAAGTCGCCATCCAGTCGACGCTCGTCACGCGCGCGAGTCGGTCAGGAGGTACTCCGCGCTGCACCGCGCTGTTCCACCAGATCGCCCATGGCTCCCAGGCAGCACCAGCGATGAAGTACGCGCCGATGATGAGCCAGCGCGATACCGGAAATATCAATGCGAGCGGGATGAGTCCGAACGCTAGGCCGAGCATCCATGCGGTCTGCCCCGGGTGGCGGGGCTTGAAGCGGATCGCGAAGATTGCGCCGAGGATGCCACCCAATGCGAACGCTGCGAGCGATGCGGCGAACACCGAGTCGTCGCCGAACTCACGACGTCCGATGATGGGGAGTAGCACTTCCTCTGGCGCGATTACCGTCATCAGCATGAATGCGCCGGCGATCAGGCAGGCGAAAAGCCATGGCTGACTTCGCACTTCGCGCAGGCCGTCACCGAGTTCACGCAGGAACGGCTCAGTCTTAGGTTGGTCTTGCCGAGGTGGTTCATGTACGAAGAACAGGCACACGAAGCTGAGCAGAAACGTCAATGAGTTCACGGCGTAGGCAAGGTGAATCTGGCCGAAGCCAGCCACCAGCAGACCACCGATACCTGGTCCGATCACCGCGGCGCTTCGCGAGCTGATCGACACCAGTCCGTTGGCTGCAGGCAGACGTTCAGAAGGTACGAGTTGCGGCAGCAATGCTGATTCGGCCGGACGGAAGAACGCCTCTCCGGCGCCGACAGCGAACACGAGGGCGGCGAGCGCCGGCACTGGCATGTTCCCCGGATAGATCACCACGACACCGATGGCGGCGGCGCGGAAGAGGTCGGCGACCATCATCACCATCCGGCGGGGGAGACGATCGGCCCACACGCCACCTACGAGTGCGAACAAGACAACTGCGAGCCATCGCGCCCCGAGTACCAGTCCGAGGTCAGCCGCAGTGCCTCCGGCGTTGAGAACCGAGACCGTCGCCGCGATCGGGAAGACTTGGTCGCCGATCGCTGAGATGGTTTGCGACGACCACAGCCAACGGAAATCCGTCAGGTTGAGGACGCTTCCCTCTATCGCCGAAATACCCCGAGAAAGAAGGGATTTTCCGGTGTTCACTTCGACAGTCTCTCACTGTGCGACCGTCGGCCGCACCTGAGTTACTGAGTGACGGGTCAGTAACCCAGACGGCGACCAGGGTGAACTACTTGTTCTTGACGCTGCCCAGCAGCAGCGTGGCGATGTCGACTACCTCGGCCAATGGTTGATCGCTGCCCGCAGATCGCGTGGTGACACCGTCGTTGAGCATCACCGAGCAGAACGGGCACGCGACGGCGACCTTGGTGGCTCCGGTGCCCAGAGCTTCGTCAGTGCGGGTCAGGTTGATACGCGTACCGAGCTTCTCTTCCATCCACATCCGGGCGCCACCGGCTCCACAGCAGAACGAGCGGTCGGCCGAACGTTCCATCTCGGTGAAGGTGAGACCGGGCAGTGCGCCGATGAGTTCGCGTGGGGGTGTGTAGACCTTGTTGTGCCGGCCCAAGTAGCACGGATCGTGGTAGGTGACGCTGCCCTCGACCGCATTAACGGGGGTGAGGCGGCCATCGCTTACCAGACTGCTCAACAGCTGTGTGTGGTGCACGACCTCGTAGTGCCCACCCACCTGCGGGTATTCGCGGCCGAGCGTGTTGAGGCAGTGCGGGCAGGTGACCACGATCTTCTTTGCCTTGATCTCATTGAGCATTTCGACGTTCTGTGCAGCCTGCATCTGGAAGAGGAACTCATTACCAGCGCGTCGAGCCGGATCGCCCGTGCAGGTCTCACCGTCACCGAGCACCATGAACTGCACGCCAGCAAGGTTGAGGAGCTCGGCGACCGCCTTGGTGGTGCGCTTCGCGCGGTCCTCTAGCGCACCCGCGCACCCGACCCAGAACAGATAGTCGACGTCGTCGGGGATGGTGTCTTCGCCGTCAGCGCCGAACACTCGGATCTCGAAGTCGACCTCTTCGATCCAGGCGTTGCGCTGCGAGGAATTCATGCCCCAGGGGTTGCCCTTGTTCTCGACGTTTTTGAACAAGCCAGCGAGCTCACTCGGGAACTGCGACTCGATCATCACGCGGTTACGTCGCATATCGACGATGTGGTCGATGTGCTCGATGTCGACGGGGCATTGGTTAACGCAGGCGCCGCACATCGTGCATGACCACAAGACATCTTCATCGATAACGGCGTTGTCGTTCTCGCGTGAACCGACCAACGGGCGCGCGTGCGCGTCCTGCACTGCCTGCGAGAACGTCGAAATATCAACTGGCACAGGCACTGACGACTTACCTGAACCCGGCGAGGCGAGGTAATCGGGGTTGGCTTTCGCGACCAGGTAAGGCGCCTGCTCGAACAGGTTGTCGCGCAAGTCCATGATGAGCATTTTCGGTGACAGCGGCTTATCGGTGTTCCACGCCGGGCATTGCGACTGGCAGCGCCCACACTCGGTGCAGCTGGCGAAGTCGAGATTGCCCTTCCACGTGAAGTCTTCGATCGTGCCGCGTCCAAAGATCGCGTCGTCGGCTGGATCCTCGAAGTCGATCTGAACCTTGCCCGAGTACATGGGCAGTAGCGGGCCCAAGCCGTCTGGGCGTCGTGAGAACAGGACGTTCCATGGGGCAACAAAGATGTGTAGGTGCTTGCTGTAGAGCACGAGGATTGTCGTCGCGAGCACCATGCTCAGCGATCCCAGGATGAAGATGGTCTCGATCCACTCGTTGGCGGTGAGGCCGAGTGGCTCGAGGAGTCGGCCGACAGCTTCGGAGACGAACGCACCACTGCGGTACGGGAAGGTGCCGGTGTTGATCTGCGCACCGCGGTAGAGGAACAGTGTGACAACGATCGCCGCGATCGATCCCAGGATCAGCCAGGCGCCGCCGGTGTGCGAGCCGTAGAACCGTGACTTGCGACCGATCTTGTGCGGGTTCTTCTTGATGCGGATCACGGTGAATACGACAAGTGCACACAAGACGAGCAGCCCGAAGAGATCTTCGAAGAACCCGACGACCGCCCAGGTGCCGACGATGGGCACGTGGAAGTCAGGGTCGAAAAGGGCACCGAACCCTTCGACGATCGTCAGCCCGAGGATCAAAAAGCCCCAGAACGTGAACAGGTGAGCCGTGCCCGACACACTCCACTTGAGCAGCTTGCGCTGGCCAAGGACCTCGACTACCTCGTTCTGCAGGCGCACACCCTTGACGTCAGTGCGACCCACTGCTGGCTGGCCCGTGCGCACGAGCGAGAAGAGCAAGTTGCCACGCCAGGCCGCAACCGCAAGGGCGGCGAACGTGAGGAGGAGACCGACGATCAGCCGAATGGTCAGGTATGGCGCCGAGAACGGCGTGAGCCCAGCAACATCGGTGGCGATGAGGGACAACGCGGACACAGGACCTCCCGGTCGGTCAAGATTCGGGCCCCACCGTATCGACTAGGCGTGGTCGCAACCGCGCAGGGGCGGCTGGTGCCGCTCGAAAGTTGTCCTGGGGCTTGCTGTGTCGGCAGGTTTAGCCGCAGCGAGATGGCATGTGATCCAGATCACATCCTCAATATCGCATCCCGGGGAAGTAAAACTAGATACGTCAAGTTACAGAAACATGAGCCACTCCGACTCAGATTATGTGCCTATCAAATTGACACAGTCTGAGGACGCGAGCAGGCTCCTCTTGAGACTCTGGTCTTGAGACTTTTTGGCCTCGCACTCTCGCGGGGCCACGGACACATCAGCGAAAGGCAAGTGCCATGGCACGAGCAGTGGGAATTGACCTCGGCACCACCAACTCCGTGGTGTCAGTACTCGAGGGTGGCGAACCTACCGTCATCCCCAACGCCGAAGGCGCCCGTACGACGCCGTCGGTAGTCGCGTTCGCTAAGAACGGCGAAGTCCTCGTCGGCGAGGTGGCCAAGCGCCAGGCGGTCACCAACGTCGACCGCACGATTCGCTCGGTCAAGCGTCACATGGGTACCGGCTGGACGGTCGACATCGACGGTAAGGCGTACACGTCGCAGGAGATCAGCGCCCGCGTGCTGCAAAAACTTAAGCGCGACGCTGAGGCCTACCTCGGTGACACCGTCACCGACGCGGTGATCACCGTGCCCGCTTACTTCAATGACGCTCAACGGCAGGCGACCAAGGAGGCTGGCGAGATCGCCGGCCTCAACGTGCTGCGCATCATCAACGAGCCCACCGCC
Source organism: uncultured Actinomycetes bacterium (assembly GCA_903918645.1). GTDB lineage: Bacteria > Actinomycetota > Actinomycetes > S36-B12 > CAIYMF01 > Longivirga. The sequence continues at coordinate 9,808 of CAIXFH010000100.1, forward strand.
GCTGCCCTTGCGTATGGCTTGGATAAGGGCGACAAGGAGCAGACCATCCTGGTCTTCGACCTCGGCGGAGGCACCTTCGACGTGTCGCTGCTCGAGATCGGTGATGGCATCGTCGAGGTAAAGGCCACCAGCGGTGACAACAACCTCGGTGGTGACGACTGGGACGAGCGTTTGGTTCAGCACCTCGCGACGAACTTCAAAAACGCGCATGGCGTCGACCTCACCAAGGACAAGATGGCGCTGCAGCGTCTGCGGGAAAGCGCCGAGAAGGCCAAGATCGAGCTTTCAAGTTCGATGCAGACCTCGATCAACCTGCCCTACATCACAGCATCTGCTGAAGGCCCACTGCACCTCGATGAGACCCTCACTCGCGCGCAGTTCGAGAAGATGACGAGCGATCTCCTCGACCGCTGTAAGGCTCCGTTCCTTGCTGTCATCAAGGACGCTGGAGTATCGCTCGCCGACATCGATCACGTGGTGCTCGTCGGTGGCTCAACCCGTATGCCGGCCGTGGCCGAGCTCGTTCGCGAGCTCGATGGCGGCCAGGAGCCCAACAAGAGCGTGAACCCCGACGAGGTCGTTGCGGTAGGGGCTTCGCTCCAGGCCGGTGTCCTTAAGGGTGAGGTGAAAGACGTTCTGCTGCTTGATGTCACGCCACTCTCACTCGGCATCGAGACCAAGGGCGGCATCATGACTCGCCTGATCGAGCGCAACACCACGATCCCGACCAAGCGTTCTGAGATCTTCACCACGGCCGACGACAACCAACCATCAGTACTCATCCAGGTGTTTCAGGGTGAGCGCGAGATGGCGGCCTACAACAAGAAGCTCGGAACGTTCGAGCTCACTGGGTTGCCGCCCGCACCGCGTGGTGTGCCGCAGATCGAGGTGGCCTTCGACATCGACGCCAACGGCATCGTGCACGTGGCTGCCAAGGACCTTGGCACCGGCAAAGAGCAGTCGATGACCATCACTGGCGGCTCCGGTCTGCCCAAGGACGACATCGAGCGGATGATGAAGGACGCCGAGGCGCATGCCGAGGAAGACCGTCAACGTCGCGAAGAGGCGGAGATCCGCAACTCTGCTGAGTCGCTCTTGCACCAGACCGAGAAGTTCCTTGCCGAGAACGGCGACAAGGTTCCCGAGGACGCCAAGAGCAACGTCGAAGGTCCGCTCGCTGATCTCAAGCAGGCGCTGGAAGGCAGTGACTTCACCGCGATCAAGGATGCAGCTGAGAAGGTCGCCACGACGAGCCAAGCTCTAGGCGCGGCGATGTACGCACAGTCCGAAGCTGCCTCGGCCGAAGCTGGCGAATCAGCCGGCGCGTCGTCTGACGACGATGTTGTCGATGCCGAGATCGTCGACGAGGGTGACGACTCCAAGGCGGAGCAGTGACCGAGCCCAACGACTCAGGCTTCTCCTATCAGGACAAGCGTCGAGTCGATCCCGACACCTTCGAGGTTCGGGAGCAGTCCGCTGCTCCCGAACCCGAGGGGATCGAGGTCGATGAGTTCGCTGAGATCGTCGAAGGCCTTGTGGTTGAAGCTGATTTGACCTCCTTGGACGCCAAGGTCGTCGAGCTCACTTCTGATCTGCAGCGCGTGCATGCCGAATATGCGAACTACCGCAAGCGGGTTGATCGCGATCGGGACAGCACTCGTGACATGGCCGTCGGTGCCACTCTTGCTGAGTTGTTTCCAGTGCTCGATGACATCGGTCGTGCGCGCGATCACGGCGATCTCGAGGGTGCCTTCAAGGCGGTGGCCGAGACGTTGGAGGCCGTCGTCACTCGCCTAGGCGTTGAGCGCTTTGCCGTCGCGGGTGATCCGTTTGATCCGACGATTCACGAGGCCATCAGCCACACCCACTCCGCGGAGGTAACGGGGCCAACCTGTGTGTCGGTGTTTCAACAGGGGTACCGCTACCGCGGACGAGTTTTGCGGCCGGCGATCGTCGCTGTCGCCGATCCCGAGTGACATCAGAGCCCACTAGATCCGATCGCAGAGGAGGGACGCTGTGAGCCAGAAGGATTGGATCGAGAAAGATTTCTACGCGATGCTCGGCGTCCCGAAGACTGCTACCTCAGCTGAGATCAAGAAGGCGTTTCGCACCCTTGCTAAGAAGCATCACCCAGACTCCAACGAGAACGATCCCAAGGCCGAGGCCCGCTTCAAGGAAGTGTCCGAGGCATATGAGGTGCTCTCGGGCGAGACCACGCGCAAGGAGTACGACGAGGCGCGGGAGATGTTCCGAAGTGGTGGCTTCCGCTCGCCGGGTGGCTACGGCGGCGGTGCGGGATCTGGGTTCGACTTATCTGATCTGCTAAATCGTGGGAATGGCGGCGGCGGGTTCGGCGACGTCTTCGGTGGAATGTTCAACCGTGGACAGAGCGCCGGACGACGTCCACGTCGCGGTGCCGATATCGAAAGTTCTGTGACGCTTGGGTTCGACGAGGCGCTCGTGGGAGTCACGCTGCCTCTGCGTCTCACCAGTGATGCGGCCTGCGGCAGTTGCCGTGGCACCGGTGCACGGGCAGGCACTACGCCGCGTGTGTGCCCCACTTGCGAAGGCGTGGGGCAGGTCAATCGCAACGCAGGTGGCTTTGCTTTCCCGGAGCCTTGCCGCGCATGTCGAGGCCGGGGTCTTGTTGTCGACGATCCATGCCCCACGTGTAGTGGTAGCGGACGTGCGGCATCGACCCGGGTTGTCCAGGCGCGGATACCTGCTGGTGTGAAGAACGGGGCTCGAATTCGGTTGCGGGGCAAGGGAACTGCCGGTGAGCAAGGCGGCGAGTCGGGCGACTTGCTCATCGTCGTCAATGTCACACCACATCCGATCTTCGGCCGCGAGGGCGACAACCTCACCATCACGGTGCCGGTCACGTTCACCGAGGCCGCGCTGGGCGCCGACGTCGTTGTGCCGATACCTGGCGGTGGCTCGGTGAAGGTACGGATCGCCGAGGGCACGTCCAACGGCCGAGTACTGCGTGTGCGCGGCAAGGGTGCGCCACATAAGGACGGCACCAAAGGCGATCTGCTCGTCACAGTTGAGGTGACCGTTCCCCAGAACCTGTCCAGTGAGGCACGTGAGGCTCTGGCTGCCTATGCAGCAACAACGTCCGACCTTGATCCACGTGCCGATCTCATGAGTCGAGCCACTCGGACTCCGTCATGAACGCCGCAGTCCTGAACGCCGCAGTCCTGAACGCCACTGCCCTGAACGCCACTGCCCTGAACGCCACTGCCCTGAACGCCACCGCCCTGAACGCCACTGCCCTGAACGCTGACCGATCATGAACGACGACCGGCTGCGCCCCGACGACGCTGCGCCGGTGTTCGCGATTTCGGTCGCGGCGCAACTGTCGGGCTTGCATCCACAGACGCTGAGGCAGTACGACCGGTTGGGCTTGGTCTCGCCGAGCCGCACCGGTGGTCGAAGTCGCCTGTATTCACTGCGCGATATCAATCGACTGCGTGAGGTATCGCAACTGACTTCCGTGGGAGTCAATCTCGCCGGGATCTCGCGAATTCTTCGGCTGGAATCCGAACTTGACCAACTCCGCGCCGAAGTCGGCTGGCTGCGCGCAGAACTCCAACGCATGCGCCCACGCCTCGAATCCAGCCAAGGCGGGGGCCAAGGCGGGGGCCAAGGCCAAGGCGGGGGCCAAGGCCCCGGAACCTCAATCGTGGTCTGGCGACCTCGCCCCGCCGACCGCTCGCGTTAGTTACTCATGAAGGTGCCCCAGGCTGCGCTAGAGGCAGCGGAAGGTACCCACTAAATCGGCAGAACGCTGATTGCGCACATGCAAATATCGACCTAGACCAAGCAGGTGAGACAGATGGATATGCAACTCACGACGAAGAGTCAGGAAGCACTGAGCGGTGCGGTTCGTCGCGCCGCGAGTTCGGGACAGGCTCAAGTGGAGCCATTGCACGTGCTCGGCACCTTGCTCGCCCAGGGAGCCAGCGGTGAGGGAATCGCCGCCGCCGTCCTGGACCGAGTCGGGGTCGATCGAGTCGCTCTGACTAGTGCGATACAAAAGTCGCTCGACGCCATGCCCAAGGCGATGGGACAGACCGTGCAGTCGCCTCAACTCTCACCCGCGACCTACCGCGCCTTGACGGCAGCGCAGGAGTTGAGCCAAGAACGCGGCGATGAATACGTCTCGACGGAGCACCTCCTCGTTGGCTTGGCGCAGCAGGGCGGTCCCGGTGTGGCAGAGGTTCTCGTTGCCGCAGGAGCAACCCCCACTGCGTTGCTCGACGCCATCGCCGCAGTACGTCAACGGCCAGTGACGACCGCGGATCCCGAGGGTAGCTTCCAGGCCTTGGAGAAGTACGGAGTTGATCTCACTGCACTTGCTCGTGAGGGCAAGATCGATCCGGTCATTGGACGAGATGCCGAGATCCGCCGTGTGATCCAGGTGCTCTCGCGTCGTACCAAGAACAATCCAGTGCTGATAGGTGAGCCGGGAGTTGGCAAGACGGCCGTCGTTGAGGGCCTCGCCCAACGGGTAGTCGCGGGTGACGTTCCCGACTCGCTTCGCGGCAAACGCCTGATTTCCCTTGACCTCGCGGCAATGCTCGCCGGTGCGCAGTATCGCGGCCAATTCGAGGAGCGGTTGAAGTCAGTGCTGGATGAGATCAAGTCCAGCGATGGCCAAGTCATCACCTTCATCGACGAGTTGCACACAGTGGTTGGTGCTGGCGCGAGTGGCGATTCTGCGATGGACGCTGGCAACATGCTCAAGCCGATGCTCGCGCGCGGCGAATTGCGCATGGTCGGCGCCACCACTCTGGACGAGTATCGCGAACGTATCGAGAAGGACCCTGCACTGGAACGACGTTTCCAACAGGTACTTGTCGGCGAGCCAAGCGTGGAGGACACGATTGGGATTCTTCGTGGTATCAAAGAGAAATACGAGGCTCACCACAAGGTGGCGATCGCCGACGCTGCACTCGTTGCGGCAGCGACTCTGTCGGATCGGTACATCACGAGCCGCTTCCTTCCTGACAAGGCGATTGACCTTGTTGACGAGGCCGCATCGCGGTTGCGCATGGAGATCGACTCGTCGCCGGTCGAGATTGATGCCCTGCAACGTCAGGTGGATCGCTATCGAATGGAAGAACTCGCGTTGGTGCGAGAGACCGACGCGGCATCGCAGGATCGCCTCGCCAAGTTGCGGGCCGAGCTCGCCGATAGGAATGAAGAACTTGCCGGACTCCGTGCGCGCTGGGATGCGGAGAAGACGGGGCTCGACCTGGTCGGCGATCTCAAGATCAGGATCGACGAACTACGGATGCTTGCCGAGCGGGCGCAACGCGACGGTGACTTCGAACAGGCATCTCGGTTGCTCTACGCCGAGATCCCGCTGCTTGAGGAGCAACTGCGCACGGCGGTGCAAGCAACCGGTGAACGCGAAGGCATGGTGCGTGAGGAGGTTGGCCCTGACGACGTTGCCGAGGTTGTCGCAGCGTGGACGGGAATTCCGGCTGGCCGCCTGCTCGAGGGCGAGACGGCGAAACTCCTTCGTATGGAGGAGGAATTGGGCCGTCGAGTGGTCGGTCAGAAGGAGGCCGTGCAGGCCGTCTCGGACGCCGTTCGACGCGCCCGCGCTGGTGTTGCTGATCCTGACCGGCCCACGGGATCGTTTCTATTCCTTGGCCCCACTGGGGTGGGCAAGACCGAACTTGCAAAGGCCCTTGCCGAGTTCCTCTTCGACGATGAGCGCTCTATCACTCGAATCGATATGAGCGAATACGGCGAGAAGCACTCTGTTGCGCGTCTAGTCGGTGCGCCTCCGGGGTATGTCGGCTACGAGGAGGGCGGCCAACTCACCGAGGCGGTGCGTCGACGTCCGTACTCGATCGTGCTGCTGGACGAGGTGGAGAAGGCGCACCCAGAAGTTTTCGATGTGCTCTTGCAGGTGCTCGACGACGGCCGACTCACTGATGGTCAGGGTCGTACGGTCGACTTCCGCAACGCGATCTTGGTGCTGACGTCCAACCTCGGCTCACAGTTCCTGGCTGACACGTCGCTGACTTTGGATCAGAAATACGACGCCGTCATGTCGATAGTGCGAGGCAACTTCAAGCCGGAGTTCCTCAACCGACTCGACGACACCGTGATGTTCAACCCGCTGGACATTGAGGACCTGTCGAGCATCGTTCACTTGCAGGTCGATCGTCTTCAGGCAAGGCTTGCCGATCGACGAATCACGATGGACGTCACTGCTGCCGCCCGGGAATGGTTGGCTATCAACGGTTTTGACCCGGTCTACGGTGCGAGGCCGTTGCGTCGACTCGTGCAGTCGGCCATCGGCGACCAATTGGCAAAGGCGATCCTGTCGGGCCAGATCATTGATGGTGGCACTGTGGTGGTTGATGTCTCGAACGACGCGGACAGATTGACCGTCGCGCCAAAGGACTAGGACGCAAACAACTCAACCGAAAGCGCGCGCTAGTCTCTCGAGCGCCTCATTCAATACCTCTGGACGTTTGCAGAAGGCCCAGCGGACGTAGGGCTTTCCCGCGTCGTCGTTGTCGTGGAAGACCTGATGTGGAATTGCCACCACCCCCGCCCGGATGGGCAGGTCTCGACAGAACTGCCAGCCGTCGTCATAGCCCAACGACCGGACGTCGGAGGTTGCGAAGTAAGTGCCCTCCGGCACGATCACGGGGATGCCAAGATCTCGCAATCCGTTGCAGAACAGGTCACGACGCAATTGCATACCGGAACTGAATTCTGCCCAGTAGTCGTCGGGCAGCGCGAGACCTTCGCTGACAGCCCACTGAAACGGTCCACCCGAAACGAAGCTGAGGTGTTGGCGCGGAACGCGCACTGCAGCAATGAGATCGGTGGGTCCAGATGCCCAACCAACCTTCCACCCTGTCATTGAAAGGGACTTACCTGCGCTGCCGATAGTGATCGTTCGTTCAGCCATCCCGGGCAGCGTGCTGAATGGGGTGTGCTGTTTGCTGTCGAAGACCAAGTGTTCGTACGCCTCGTCGCTGAGCACCCAGAGATCGTGTTCGAGAACGACTTCCGCGATGGCAAGGAGTTCTCCCCGGGTGAAGACGCTTCCAGTGGGATTGTGCGGCGTGTTGAGTAAGAGCAGCCGAGTCCTAGGGGTAATCGCGGCCCGCAATGCACCAGCGTCAGGTCTGAAACTGCCTGGTGTTAAAGGCACTTCGACTCGGTTCGCGCCGGTGAGAGAGATCGCAGCGGCGTAAAGGTCGAACCAGGGCGAAAACATCACGACCTCGTCGCCATCCTCGACAAGTGCAAGAAGAGTGGCCGCGATTGCCTCTGACGCTCCAGTGGTGACGACCACGTCGGTGACGGGAGCAATGTCGAGGTCGTAGAAGCGCTTTTGGTGTGCAGCAATTGCAGCTCGCAGCTCAGGCACTCCGTGGGCTGCCGGGTACTGATTCCCACGGCCTTCTCGGATCGCACGGATAGCTGCCTCTTTGACGATGTCTGGACCATCGGTGTCGGGGAAACCTTGCCCAAGGTTGACCGATCCGGTAGCAAGCGCCAGGGCGCTCATCTCGCCAAAGACAGTGGCTGTATGGCCGCGCATGCGCGAAACGAGTGGCGGCTGACGACGGGTCACTACCCGAGCCTACGGCCCAGGGTGGTGTGGATGGCGCTAGCGGGCTCAGGCAGATTTCGCGCTGTTATGCGCAACACTGTCGGGTATGACAACAGCTCTGATCACAGGTGCTACTGCGGGTATCGGCGCTGAGTTCGCGGCCCAACTCGCGGCCCGTGGCGATGACCTCATAATCGTGGCGCGAGATTCGGATCGTCTCGCGGCAACTGCGGAGGACCTGATCAAGCGGCATCGCATCGCATGTGAGGTGATCAGGGCGGATCTCACTGATCGCGCGCAGCTCGCTCTAGTCGAGCAACGGCTCTCGGACTCTTCTCGGCCCATTGACTTGCTGGTGAACAACGCCGGCTTCGGAGTCAACCAGTCCTTCCTTGGGGGAGACCTAGATTCCGAACAACAGATGCTTGACGTGTTGGTCACGGCGGTACTGAGGCTGAGTCACGCGGCTCTGCCTGGAATGGTTGCGCGCGGATCCGGCGGGATCATCAACGTCTCGAGTGTCGCGAGTTTCATCGACGGCGGTACCTATAGTGCTGCAAAGGCTTGGGCCACAGTCTTTTCCGAGTCGATCCACCAGGAACTCGCCGGCACCGGCGTGACGGTGAGCGCGCTCTGTCCTGGCTTCACCCACACCGAGTTCCACCAACGTGCCGAGATGAACGTCGACAGTTTGCCTGAGTGGATGTGGCTTGATGCCCGTGAAGTGGTAGCAGCTAGCCTCGCGGATTTCGCCCGAGGCCGCTCACTGTCGATCCCGGGAGCGCAGTACAAGATGCTGTCGACTTTGGCGCGCTATCTGCCCCGACCGCTGGTCCGCAAGGTCGCTAACCGCTAACCGCAAACAAGTACTAGCGCTGTGCGTTCACCAGTCAGTCGGCCAGAGGCTGCGCCGGAAATCAGCCGCTAGAGCAGGTTGGCCAAAGCCGCTGATACCACTGGGGCACTGAGGTCTGGGACATCGATCATCGTCCAACCACGAAGACGTGCCTGCATGCATGCGTCGGGGTCGGCGGTTGGCGAGGCGACGTAGAACACTGGCGCATCTGGCCAGTCATTGATTCGAGATTGCGCTGACGGTATGTCGGCTTCGACAAGGACGTAGCCACCGACGGCACGTCGAGATGCGCGTTGGCTGAAGCCAAGCGCTGTGACGAGTGGCCCATTGGTTCCGCTCAGTACGAGCATCACCGGGCTGACAGCGTTTGCCTTCGAAAGTGCGACCGCAAGATAGGCCACCCAGTGGGCGTGTTGGGTACGGAGGTCGTCGTTCGGCTCGGCAGCAGGAATGGTCGGCGAGATCACGCTGACGTTGCGACCGTCCATGCGATCGAGGATGGCGTCGGTGAGTTCAGGCGTGTCGATTGTCGCTGTGCCGCCGGGTAACGGGGGACATAGGACGAGGGTGGCGATGCTCACCCGCCCACAATGCACTATCTGGCGGGGCTACGCTGTCGTTCCGTGACTTCTTCTTCTGATGACCGCGACCTGCTGCTTCAAGACATCCGCGATAAGGCCGTCGTTCTTGGCCGGGTGATCCTCTCGAGCGGTCGTGAAGCCGACTATTACGTCGACCTTCGTCGAGTGACTCTAGATGGAGCGACTGCCCCCGTGATCGGGCGAGTGATGCTCGATCTCACTGCTGATCTCGACTATGACGCCGTGGGTGGTCTCACCTTGGGCGCGGATCCAGTGGCGACGGCGATGCTTCACGCGGCTGCAGCGCGGGGTCAGCACTTGGATGCATTTGTCGTGCGCAAGAGCGAGAAAGACCACGGACTCCAGCGTCGCGTCGAGGGCCCCGATGTCGCCGGGCGTCGTGTCCTGGCCGTGGAGGACACCTCCACTACCGGGAGTTCTGTGCTCACGGCGGTCGAGGCGCTCCGGGAGGCTGGGGCGATCGTCGTCGCGGTCGCTGTGATCGTTGAGCGGGGCGCGGCCGATGCTGTTGCCGCAGCCGGACTTCCCTACCTGGCTGCCTATCACCTCAGTGATCTTGGACTTGGCTGAACCAGCGGCCACTGAACTTTGCTGGCGCTCCGTTCGCCTAGACCGAGTTGGTCTCGGCGCTTGAGCGTCGCCACTCGATGACTATGGGCACCAGCGATATCGCGACGATCACAATGGCGATGTAGTCGATGTTCTTCTGGACGAACTCGATCGTGCCAAGGAAGTAGCCCAAGACCGTTATTCCTGCGGCCCATAGCACTCCGCCGATTGCAGAGAAGGTCAGATACGGGCGGAAATCCATCTTGCCCACGCCTGCCATCGCCGTGATGAAGGTGCGAACCACAGGTACGAAGCGGCCGAGGATGAGCGCGCGCGATCCGTACTTTGCGAAGAATGCGTGCGTCTTGTCGATGTGCTCGGCTTTGAGCAGTCGCGACTTCGGTCGGCTAAACAACGGCGGGCCCACTGCCCGACCGATCCAGTAGCCCGAGACATTTCCGGCGATGGCTGCCAGCGAGAGCAAGAGGCAGGCGAGCCACAGCGGCACGGTGATTGCGCCAGTAGCGATGAATAGGCCAGTGACGAATAACAGGGAGTCACCGGGCAGGAAGAAGATCAGCAGACCGCACTCGATGAAGATGATGATCAGCACCATGATGAAGGCCTGCGTGCCAAACCGTTCCAGCAGCGTTTGTGGCTGCATCCAGTCTGGGCCGAGCGCTGATACGAGGGCGAGTGAAGGAGTAGTCACGTGCTGAGGCTAACTGCCGCTCGTCGGTTGAGAGGCGTCGGGCGGAGGGCTGCCCTCAGTTCCTTGATCGTCTGGGGTGTCTGCGGCACTGGCTCGCTGCGACCTAATGCGCGCCCTAATGAATGTGTACGTGCCGCCTAGCAGGGCAGCAATGATCGACGTTGCTGCGATCACGCCAGCAAGTATCCGCAGCCAGGTGATCTCATAGGAGAGGAAGCCGATAGTGGGAAGCCCGATTGCCCACACCAGGGCTCCAGCTACGTTCGCCGAAGTGAATGAACGGCGATTCATAGCTGCTGTACCCGCGATTACCGGCACGAAGGTGCGCACCCAAGGGGTCCACCTTGCGGCGAAGACCGCCCACCAGCCGAACTGCATGTAGAACATCTCGGCCCGCGCTAGGCCACTGCGGGCGCGTCCATGCTCTCGCTTCTCAACCCAGCCGCGCCCATAACGATGGCCCGTGCGGTAAGCCAGCTCGTTGCCCGAGACCGCAGCGACGAAAATGCCGACGATAAGCAGAGGCAAGTTGACTGCACTTGCTGGAGCGGCTGCGACAAGGCCAGCGGCGAATAGCAAGGTGTCACCGGGCAATAGGAATCCGACCAGCAGACCACACTCGGCAAAGACGAATCCCCATACGATCAGGTACACAGCTATGGCTGTGAGCGAGGCGAGATCCGGTTCGGGTAGCACGTAACGAGCCTAGGCGGTCGGGCGAGGGCCGCATCACCAAGCGAAGACGACGACGGCCCTAGGCTGCAGGTATGGAGGTCGATTACGAACGAACGGTAGGGGTGGGGCCGCACCCGCTGCCTTGGCCCACGGATTCTCGATTCGACCCCGAACTCCTGCGTGATGGAGACCGACGCAACGTCGTCGATGGCTTCCGATACTGGACGGTTGAAGCGATCGTTGCGGAGTTGGATCGCTCGAGGCACGACTTTCATATTGCGATGGAGAACCTCGAGCATGATTTCAATATCGGCTCGGTTGTCCGCACGGCCAACGCATTCAATGCATCCTCCGTTCGTCTCGTGGGCAAGAGGCGATGGAATCGCCGAGGGGCGATGGTCACCAATCGCTACCTTCATGTCGAGTACCACGATTCACCCGTCAGCCTTGGTGATTGGGCCGCTGCGAACGATCTGCCCATCATCGGTATCGACAACATTCCGGGATCGATCCCGCTCGAGACATTCGCCCTACCTCGACGCTGCGTCATGTTCTTTGGCCAGGAGGGTGCGGGTTTGAGCGAGGAGGCCCAAGCTCAGTGCACGGTTGTTCTCGACATCGCTCAGTTCGGCTCGACCCGTTCGATCAACCTCGGGGCCGCGGCAGCTATCGCAATGCACTCATGGATTCGTCAACACGTTTTCGAGCAGTAGTCACAAGTCCGGTGCAGCATGACTGATCTCGGCGCAGCGCCCCCGTCACGTGATCCGGTTCTACGCCCGAGCCCGAATCCGCGTCCAAAACTGAGTCAAGAGTTGCGTGTTCTGCGCGACCCCAACGTTGCCCGACTTGTCTTCTCTCGGCTGGTTTCTGATCTCGGCGCAGGGATTGGTCCGATCGCCCTTGCCTTTGGAGTCTTGGGATTGCCGGGCGGCGGGCCGTCTGCCCTGGGGCTCGTTCTATTCTGCGCAGCGCTCCCAAACGTTGTCTTCCTCTTGTTCGCAGGGGTTTTAGCCGATCGGGGAAATCGAGCTCGTATCCTGGTCGTCGCTGAATTGGGCATGGCAATTGCCCAGGGAGTTGCCGCAGTTCTATTCATCTCCGATCGGGCTTCAGTGCCTGCTCTTGCAGCGTTAGCGGCTCTTGGGGGGACGGCGAGTGCTCTGTTCTATCCGGCGCACACCGGGCTCATCCCGCAAGTCGTGCGACCCGAGCAACTGCAGTCGACGAACGCGCTGATCCGACTCTCTAGCAACCTCGCGCGTGTCGGTGGAGTTGCCCTGGGTGGAATTTTGGTCGCGACCATCGGATCGGGTTGGGCGCTGGGCTTGAACGCATCCACCTATGGAATCTCTGCACTTCTGCTTATCGGCATCGTGGTCGCTGGCACTGTGCCCGTGGCTGCGACTTCATCAGTCCTGGGTGAACTGGCACACGGTTGGCGAGAGTTCACTTCACGTAGATGGGTATGGCTCATCGTCGTGGTCTTCTCCGTTAGCAACGTGGGATTCGGTGCTGCGGTCGGAGTACTTGGACCAGTAGTGGCTCTCGACTCATGGAACGGTGCCCAAAGCTGGGCGCTCATCATGGCTGCCTTCTCACTGGGGACAGTCACCGGCGTTGTCTTTGCCATGCGGATTCGTCCGAAACGTCCACTGCGAGTGGCGATGTTGGCTGTGCCTTTGCTTGCTCTGCCGATAGCAGGGCTCATCCCACCTCTTAGTGTGCTGGCTATCGCTTCCGCATCCTTTCTAGCGGGACTAGCGATCGACATCTTCGAGGTGCTCTGGCAGACAACTCTGCAGCAGCACATTCCGCAGGAGTCACTATCGCGAGTGAGTGCGTACGACATGTTCGGTTCCCTCGTGTTCACGCCACTCGGCCTCGCTGCTGCAGGGCCAGCAATCGAAGCCTGGGGCACCCGCACGACCGCCATCATCTGCACAGCGCTGGTTTCCCTTGCGCTGCTTGCCTTACTGGACCCACAGATCAGGAGCCTGCGGGCAGTTGATCCGGCAAATCCTCTGGGTCCGCCGGCCACTGCCCACTAGGAAAGTGGCCACAGTCATGGGATCTGCTTTGGGCGCACAAGTGATCTGACAGGATGTAACTCGCTAGGCAATGTGGCCTGGCGCACTGTCAAACGTCATTCGCAAGGAGTCGGTTCGATGCCCATCGCCACACCAGACGTCTACGCCCAGATGCTTGATCGCGCCAAGTCCGGTGCGTTCGCCTACCCGGCGATCAACTGCACTTCTTCGCAGACCATCGTCGCTGCGATGCGCGGATTCGCCGACGCCGAGAGCGATGGCATAGTCCAGGTCTCCTGGGGCGGCGCCGAATTCGCATCCGGCCAGAACGTCAAGGACATGGTCACTGGGGCAGTGGCGTTGGCTGAATTCGCCCATGTGGTTGCAGAGAAGTACAACGTGCAGATCGCACTGCACACAGACCATTGCCCCGAGGAGAAACTCGCGGGCTTCATGCGTCCACTGATCGACGTGTCACTTGATCGTGTTGCTGCGGGTAGGTTGCCGCTTTTCCAGTCGCACATGTGGGACGGCTCAGCGATCTCCTTGGACCGCAACCTCGGAATCGCGGAGGAGCTCCTCGATAAGTGCAATCGCGCCAACATCATCTTGGAATTGGAGATCGGAGTTGTCGGCGGCGAGGAGGACGGCGTCGAGGCCAAGCATGACGCGAAGCTATATTCGACACCCGCGGATGGGCTTGCTACTGCTGAGAAGTTGGGCCTTGGCGAGCGTGGCCGTTACATGGTTGCCGCGACATTCGGCAACGTGCACGGCGTCTACAAGCCAGGCAATGTAGTTCTGACCCCGAAGATCTTGAACGACATTCAAAACACTGTTGGCGCGAAGTACGGAGTCGATAAGCCCTTCGACCTAGTCTTCCATGGTGGCTCGGGCTCGCTGCTCTCGGAGATCCGTGAGGCTCTTGACTACGGCGTCGTGAAGATGAACATCGACACTGACACCCAATATGCTTTCACCCGTCCGATCGTCGAGCACATGTTCCGTAATTACGACGGGGTGCTCAAGATTGATGGCGAAGTTGGCAACAAGAAGTTGTATGACCCGCGGGCCTACGGCAAGGCGGCTGAGGCTGGCATGGCTGCGCGCATCACCCAAGCATGCGAGGACCTACGGTCGACCGGAACCCGCATCGGCTAACGGAATTCGACGAAAGTGCGCGAGGATGCAGTCGTGACTACAACCATGGATCAGAACCTGTTTGGCGGCCCCGAGCCGACCTATCTGCCCGATATGCCTGAACCGCGCGAGGCATTGGCCGCAGGCGCTGACCCGCAGGTGGTCGCAGCATCGCATCCCACGAGTAGCCTGGCTTGGGCCGATATGGCTGATCAGGCTTTCGCCGATGGTCGGGTCATTGAGTCCTATGCGTTCGCCCGTGTCGGTTATCACCGGGGTTTGGACCAATTGCGACGGAGCGGATGGAAGGGCCATGGCCCGATCCCCTGGGAGCATGAACCCAATCGTGGTTTCCTCCGTTGTTTGAATGCCTTGGCGCGTGCAGCAGGTGTCATCGGCGAAGAGGATGAGGCCACCCGCTGCACCCTGTTCCTGCGCGACTCCTCGGCTGCAGCTGCTGCCGCGCTCGAGGGTCGCTAACCGATTCCACCGGATCGTCCCGGCTCGATGTTTGGCTCGTAGGCTCGGCGCTGAGATGCTTGGTTCTGCTGCCGAGGGATATTCTGAGAACCGCGCTGCAACTGCGGTTGTTGCTGTTTGGCCAGGGCGCAGTGAAGGGGTTGATCGCGATGTCGACGCAGTGGGATTCAGCAATGCTGCTGGATCGCTTCGACGACGTCCGAGCGCACACCGAAGCTCTCGCCGCACCGCTTTCCCCTGAGGATCAGACTGTTCAGTCGATGGCCGACGTGTCGCCCACGAAGTGGCACCGTGCTCATGTCACGTGGTTCTTTGAGACCTTCGTTCTTGCCGAGCATGAGCCCGATTTCTCGCCGTTCAATGAGAAGTACTGGTTCTTGTTCAACAGCTACTACGAGTCACTTGGTCCGCGATTTTCGCGGCCGCAGCGGGGGCTTGTGACCAGACCGGGTGCGTATGACGTTGGTGTCTACCGCGGCAACGTTGATGTGCGAGTGCGTGAACTGATCGCGACGTTGGATTCGGGAACACTCGACAAGCTCACCCCCGTTATCGAACTCGGCTTTCATCATGAGCAGCAGCATCAGGAGTTGTTGCTCATGGACATCAAGCACGTGCTGTCGGTGAACCCGCTGGAACCGATCTACGCGGGCCGGCCTTCCGAGCACAGCACGCCCGATGACTTGGGCTGGGTCGATATCGAAGCTGGCTTGGTCGAAATCGGCTTTCAGGGCTCGGGCTTCCGCTTTGACAATGAGGAACCGCGCCACCGTGTGTGGCTTGAGCCGTACCGCCTCGCTGACCGTCTCATCACTAACGGGGAGTGGCTCGAATTCATGATCGATGGCGGCTATCGTCGCCACGAATTGTGGCTCTCCGATGGCTGGGGCAAGGTGTCCGCAGAGAAGTGGGCGGCACCCCTTTACTGGTTTGAACGCGACGGGCTGTGGTTCGAGCACACACTCTCGGGCACGTGGCCGGTGAACCCGGGCCTGCCCGTCAGCCACGTCAGTTTCTACGAGGCCGACGCTTATGCGACGTGGGCGGGCAAACGTCTACCGTCGGAAGCCGAGTGGGAGTTCGGGGTCGTGAGCAAAGGCGAGCCAATCGATGGGAACTTGGCCGACGGGCAGACCTTCCATCCGAGAGCGGCCGGAGCCGCGACGGGCGGCTTGCGGCAGGCTTTTGGTGACTGTTGGGAATGGACGTCGTCGGCGTATCACCCTTATCCCGGGTATCACGCGCCTGCAGGTGCGATCGGTGAGTACAACGGCAAGTTCATGTCTAGCCAGATGGTGTTGCGCGGTGGTTGTGCATTGACCTCGCCGCATCATGCTCGGGCGACTTACCGAAACTTCTTCCCCCACTCGGCCCGCTGGGCACTGTCTGGAGTTCGGCTAGCTGACGGCGGCTCACCTTTGGTGGCATCAGCGTGAGTGTTGTTCGACCACCAGTAGTTACGGTTCATCTTCAAACAGACTGGGCCGCAAGCAGTTTCGCCAATGACGTGCGCGCTGGCCTGTCGGCGCAACCTCGCCGGCTCTCACCGAAGTGGTTGTACGACGATCGCGGCTCTGAGCTGTTCGATCAGATCACTCGGCTGCCCGAGTATTACCTCACCGAAGCCGAGCGGGGGATCCTCAGGGACAGCAGCTCTGAGATCGCATCCCTGTCGGCGGCAACCACCCTGATCGAACTCGGCAGCGGCACCTCCGACAAGACCCGAACTCTCCTCGACGCATTCACCGCCACGGGGCAGCTCGAGCGCTTCGTCGCGGTCGATGTCTCTGAGGCCACGCTTCGCGGTGCGGCCTTCGATATCGCGGCGTCATACCCGGGCCTCGCGGTTGAGGCGGTAGTTGGTGATTTCACCCAGCATTTGGACCGATTGCCGCGCGGAGGGCGTCGGGTCGTGGCGTTCCTCGGCAGCACGATCGGCAACTTCTACGCCGACGAGCGTGCCGAATTCCTCGCTGCCCTCTTCGCCACACTCGAGCCTGGTGACTCAGTGCTGCTCGGCACCGACTTGGTTAAGGACACGGGCCGCCTGATCGCTGCTTACAACGATTCGGCGGGTGTTACTTCGGCTTTCGTCACCAATTGCCTTGCCGTCATGAACCGTGAGTTGGGTGCTGACTTCGATCTCGATGCGTTCAGCTATGTAGCGCAGTGGGATCCGGCGCTGGAGCGGATGGACCTGCGACTTCGTGTCGACAAAGCCCAGCAGGTGCGTATCCCTGGGGCCGGCTTAGACATCGGCTTAGCCGCAGGCGATGAGATCCAGGTCGAAATCTCAGCAAAATTCCAACTGGCCGCACTCCCAGCCCTGTTCACTGACGCTGGCTTCGCCCACGCCCGCACGTGGACCGACCCGCGCGCCGACTTCGCCCTCACCCTGGCTTTCCGATGAAGGTGCCCTCGACTGCGCTAGGCGCAGTCGAGACGCCCCATTGATTCGGGCTGAGGCGATTCGGGCTGAGGCGATACGGGCTGAGGGTGAGAACTTCGCCGCGAAATCGAAGTTCTGCAGCCCCGTGCCGATAGGCTCTTGAGGCACCACCTCCTGGTGGTGTCTTCAGCGCGTGGGAACAACGCTTGGGTCGGACGTCGACCTGTGAAGCGTTGGCACCTGCCGCGCCAGACATCAAGGAGGCCCGATGCCGGCGATCGTGCTGGTCGGAGCTCAGTGGGGCGACGAGGGCAAAGGCAAAGCGACGGATCTGCTTGGCAGTCGCGTCGAGTACGTCGTGAAGTTCAACGGCGGCAACAATGCCGGCCACACCGTGATCATCGGCAAGGAGAAGTACGCCCTCCACCTGCTGCCATCGGGAATCCTGACCCCCGGCGTCGTGCCCGTGATCGGCAACGGAGTCGTGATCGACATCCCGGTGCTCTTCGGTGAGATTGATGGCCTCAACGCTCGCGGCGTCGATACTTCGCGCCTCGTCGTAAGCGCCAACGCACACGTGATCCCGTCTTACAACAGCATCCTTGATCGAGTCACCGAACGCTTCCTCGGTAGTCGCAAGATCGGCACTACTGGGCGTGGTATCGGCCCCACCTATGCCGACAAGATGACCCGAGTCGGAATCCGCGTGCAGGATCTGTTCGACGAGAAGATCTTGCGCCAAAAAGTAGAAGGGGCCTTGGCGCTGAAGAACCACTTGCTAGTCAAGGTCTACAACCGACGTTCGATCACGGTCGACGAGGTTGTCGAGGAATTGCTCACGCACGCCGAACGGCTTCGCCCGATGGTGGCTGACACAGCGCTGTTGCTCAGCGAAGCACTCGCGCGTAATGAGGTTGTGCTCCTTGAGGGTGGGCAGGCCACACTGCTCGACGTCGACCATGGCACCTACCCGTTCGTCACTTCGTCCAACGCCACATCGGGTGGCGCGTGTACGGGTTCAGGCATACCTCCAACTGCAGTCACCCGGGTGATCGCCATCGCCAAGGCTTACATCACGCGCGTTGGCGAAGGGCCCTTCCCCACTGAATTGTTCGACGAAGACGGTGAGAAGTTGCGCTCCATCGGTGCGGAGTTCGGCACGACGACTGGACGTCCACGTCGTTGTGGCTGGTTCGATATTCCGATCGCTCGATATGCATCGCGGATCAACGGTGTCACTGATCTGATCATCACCAAACTCGACGTTCTCACCGGCTGGGAGCAGATCCCCGTGTGTGTGGCGTACGACGTCGACGGTGAGCGCATCAGTGAACTTCCCATGACCCAGACGGGTTTTCACCATGCGACCCCGGTGTACGAGTACCTCCCTGGCTGGACTGAGGACATCTCGAATGCACGCAGTCTCGACGATCTGCCCAGCAACGCACGCGCTTACATCGACTTCCTGGAACAGCGATGTGGTGCACCAATCTCGGCCATCGGGGTTGGGCCAGAACGCGAGCAGACCATCGTGATCCGCGACTTGCTTTCCTGATCGGCAGCGTCGCAGCGTGGCCCATGACCCGCTACCTTGCACCCATGAGTGAGCATCGATTTGTGCCGCGGGTCGATCCTCGGCCCGACGATCGCGCTTGGCCCGTCGCAACCCGGCCGCGGGCGGCTGGGATTGTGCTGACAGGCGAGTGGGTTGAATTGCGCCCTGCCACGCCTGCTGACGCAGCGGAACTGCGGATTGCCCTGCAAGACGGGCGCATTTGGGCCCACATCGCTGGCGGTCCGCTTCCGGACGACGAAGCCGCACGCGAATGGATCGTCGACGTACTGAGCCGCGGCTGGCTCCCATGGATCATTCGGTTACATCGCGAAGTCAGCGGCATCGAGGCGGGCTCGGTGGTGGGCTGGTCATCATTTCTCGACATCGCGGAAGCGGATGCTCGTCTAGAGATCGGCAATACGGCATATGACCCGCAGGTGTGGGGCTCGGTCGTCAACCCCGAGTGCAAGTTGCTGTTGCTGACCTACGCGTTCGAAACACTGGGCATGGGTCGTGTGCAACTCAAGACTGACGTCCGAAATCAGCGTTCTCAAGAAGCGATTGCCCGCCTCGGCGCGACCTTCGAAGGGGAACTGCGCAGGTACCAACGACGGGTCGATGGCACGGTGCGCGACACCGTGATGTTTTCGATCCTCGCTGACGAATGGCCTGAGGTTCGGGCGGGTCTGCGAGGACGAATCGCCAGCTTCAATCGGGTCGACTAGCCCCTGCCCCTGACGTGAGGTCGTCCCGGCCTCTACTCTGGGCGATACCAACACGTTCCAGGAGATGCCATGAGTATTGAATTCACACCCGATGCAGCCCAAGGCCAGTACGTGTACGACCTTGACCGCGCACACGTCTTCCACTCGTGGTCGGCGCAGGGGGCTCTTACGCCCATGCTTATCGCCGGCGGCGAAGGCTGCTACGTCTGGGACTTCGAGGGCACTCGTTACCTGGATTTCTCGAGTCAGTTGGTCAACACCAACATCGGGCATCAGCACCCGAAGGTTGTGGCTGCGATCCAGGCGCAGGCAGCTCTACTTTCGACAGTCGCGCCTCAGCATGCCAACAAGGCGCGTGGCGAGGCCGCGAAGCGAATCGCAGATCTGGCTCCCGCAAACTTGAACAAGGTGTTCTTCACTAACGGCGGTGCGGATGCTGTAGAGAACGCGATCCGGATGGCACGCGTGCACACCGGCCGACGCAAGGTTCTCTCGTTTTACCGCTCGTACCATGGCAACACCGGTGCTGCCATCGCGTCTACGGGCGACCCGCGTCGTTGGCCGAACGAGTACGCAGATGGCCACGTCCACTTCTTCGGCCCTTACCTCTATCGCTCGGCGTTCTGGGCAACCAGCGAGGCAGAAGAGTGCGAGCGTGCACTCGCGCACTTGGAGCAAGTAATCACCTTTGAAGGCCCCGGCACCATCGCCTCGATTTTGATCGAGTCGGTTGTAGGAACTGCTGGCGTACTCGTTCCGCCGCCCGGCTACCTCGAGGGTGTTCGCGCCCTCTGCGACAAGCACGGCATCATGTTGATCCTCGATGAGGTCATGGCTGGCTTCGGTCGCACCGGCACCTGGTTCGCGTATGAGAACTTCAACGGCAAGCCCGATCTCATCACGTTCGCGAAGGGCTCCAACTCCGGCTACGTGCCCGTGGGCGGAGTGGTCATTAGCGACGAAATTGCCGCGACCTTCAACGAGCGAGTATTCCCCGGGGGCCTCACCTACTCCGGACACCCGTTGGCGTGTGCGTCAATCGTCGGCTCGATCGACGCGATGAAGGAAGAAGGCATCGTCGAGAACGCGCGCCGGGTAGGCGCCGACATCATCGGCCCAGGCCTGCGCGAACTTGCTGAGCGACACAAGGTGATCGGTGAGGTTCGTGGCCTCGGCGTCTTCTGGGCGCTGGATCTGGTCACCGATCGCGCCACCCGCGCACCCCTTGCGCCGTACGGTGGAACCTCGCCGGCGATGAGCCAACTGGTGGCTGAATGCAAGAAGCGTGGGCTGTTGCCGTTCGCCAACTTCAACCGTCTGCATGTTGTGCCCCCGTGCATCGTCACCGACACCGAAGTTAAGGATGGTCTCGCCATCCTCGACGAGGTGTTCACTGTGATCGATGCGCACTACACCGGCGTCTGATACTGGTCGTCATTCGCGCTGGAATGGATGAGTGAATGGTCGAAACATCTGATTCCCCAGTGGATTTCGCCACTCAGCGTGCTCTGGCGGTGGACCTGTTCAATCGCGTCTGGGACTTGCTTGATGCAGGTGATTCCCGCACGCCGGACGAGACAGCCGAGATGGTGGACGCAGCACACGCGAGTAGATATCTGTGGCGTCAGATTGGTGGCGACCAGCAGGCAATCGTTGGCGAGTGGCAGGTCAGCCGTGCGTATGCGGCCGCTGGTAATGGTGCCGAGGCCGTCCGTCACGCCGAGATCGCCGAGGCGATACTGCGGGGTGCTGACGACCTCCCGGACTGGATTGCACCGTCGGTGCATGAGGGCATGGCTAGGGCTTTGCTCGCTGCCGGAGACCCTGCCGCCGCCCTCGCGATGCGAAGCACAGCAGAAGGCGCGGCCGCACTTATCGCCGATCCTGAAGACCGGGCTCTGATCGAATCGCAGATCGCTGAACTTGATCTCTAGCGGCGGGTGCCGGTTGGGCGCCGGCCCATCACAACTAGGCTCGCTTGCGTGAAGATTTTGGTCCTCGGCTCTGGTGCTCGTGAGCACGCCATGGTGCGTTCGCTGCGCACTGACCCCAACGTCACTGATCTACATGTGGCGCCAGGCAATGCCGGTATCGCGCTTGACGCTACGACCCACCCAATCGATCTCACCGATCCAGCAGCGCCCACGGCCCTGGCCCAGTCGTTGGGCGTCGATCTAGTGGTGGTCGGACCCGAGGGCCCGCTGGTGATTGGTGCTGCGGATCGGTTGCGGGCGGCCGGGTTTGCGGTGTTTGGGCCGGATGCCGCAGCGGCGCATCTCGAGGGCAGCAAGGCTTTCGCGAAAGAGATCATGGCATCGGCTGGCGTGCCCACTGCGATTGCGCATGTGTGTGAGACCTTGGCAGAAGTCGAGATTGCGTGTGATGACTTCGGGGCGCCCTACGTCGTCAAGGACGACGGTCTCGCTGCAGGTAAGGGTGTCGTGGTTACCTCCGTTCGGGCTGAAGCCATCGAGCATGCGCGCGCTTGTCTGTCTCGGCCGGGAGCTCGGGTGGTGATCGAGGAGTATCTCGACGGACCCGAGGTGTCGCTCTTCTGTCTCTCCGATGGAGTCAGCGTGGTGCCGCTTCAGCCTGCGCAGGATTTCAAGCGCGTCGGCGATGGCGATCTTGGTCCAAACACTGGCGGGATGGGGGCGTACTCACCGTTGCCTTGGGCGCCGGAAGGCCTTGTCGCTGACGTCGTTGCGCGAGTTGTGCAGCCGACTGTCGACGAACTCCGCCGGCGAGGGACGCCATTCGTCGGACTTGTCTATGCGGGCCTTGCGCTGACCTCGCGCGGGTTGCGAGTGATCGAATTCAATGCGCGCTTCGGCGACCCAGAAACACAGGTCGTCTTGGCCTTGTTGCGAACACCTCTGGCTCACGTGCTGTATGCGGCGGCCACTGGTGGTTTGCGCGATTTGGAGGATCTGCGCTGGCATCCAGGTGCCGCGGTCACCGTGGTGATCGCGGCCGAGAACTATCCGGTGAATCCCGTCACTGGCGCTGAAATCACTGGACTCGAACGGGTCGACGACATCGACGACGCCTATGTCTTGCATGCAGGAACGGCGCGCAGTTCGACGGGCGCCTTGGTGTCGGCCGGAGGACGAGTGCTCACTGTTGTAGGGCTTGGCAATGACCTCGCGGCGGCTCGAGAGCGCGTGTACGCGGCAGCTCGTTGCGTTGAAATGCCGGGAGCCCACTACCGAAGCGACATCGCCCTCGCCGCCGAGCGCGGCGAAGTGATCGTCCCCTAAGCGCGGATCCCCAGATCGGTTCTGGCGCTGCCGTGAGCCGGTGGGCGCGTTGGCCCCGAAGACCTGAGAGAATGTCGGTATCAGCACTCGACTGTGAAGGCTTTGGTATGCCCAGTACGCCTGCGATCCCTAACGTACTTGCCGCTCGTTATGCCTCTGCCGTGATGGCTAACATTTGGTCGCCCGAGTACAAGATCTCCCTCGAGCGACACCTATGGGTCGCTGTTCTCAAGGCGCAGCGCGATCTTGGTGTCGACGTGCCAGACGGTGTCGTTGAGGCGTACGAGGCGGTCATTGACGACGTGGATCTGGAGTCGATTCGTCAGCGCGAGATGATCAGCAGGCATGACGTCAAGGCACGCATCGACGAGTTCTCAGCGCTTGCTGGTCACGAACACATTCACAAGGGAATGACCAGTCGCGACCTCACCGAGAACGTCGAGCAGCTGCAGATTCTGAAGTCGCTCAACGTGATTCGAGACAAGGTCGTTGCAGTTCTTGCTCGCCTTGCTGCCGGCGCCATTGAGTATGACGAACTCGCAATGGCTGGACGATCGCACAATGTCGCCGCGCAGATGACCACCTTGGGTAAGCGATTCGCCTCGGCGGCCGATGAGTTGCTCGTGGCGCATCGTCGGCTCGAGGAACTCATCGTTCGGTATCCTCTGCGCGGCATCAAGGGCCCAATGGGCACCGCCCAGGACATGCTTGATCTGCTTGATGACGATAGCGACAAACTTGAAGAACTCGAAGACCGGATAGCGGCGCACCTTGGCTTTGGAGAGGTGCTTACCAGCGTTGGTCAGGTGTATCCGAGGTCGCTTGATTACGACGTGGTTTCGGCACTGGTCCAACTCTCCGCTGGCCCGTCGTCCTTTGCTACGACAGTGCGATTGATGGCCGGTCTCGAGTTGGTCACCGAAGGTTTCAAGCCGGGCCAAGTCGGCTCTAGTGCTATGCCGCACAAGATGAATTCGCGTTCTTGCGAGCGCATCAACGGACTCGCAGTGGTGTTACGAGGCTATTCGTCGATGGTGGGCGAACTTGCTGGGGCGCAGTGGAATGAGGGAGATGTCTTCTGTTCTGTTGTACGCCGCGTTGCGCTACCCGACTCGTTTTTTGCCATCGATGGGCTCCTTGAGACGTTCCTGACAGTGCTCGACGAGTTCGGCGCCTACCCTGCTGTCGTGGAGCGCGAGTTGCAGCGCTACTTGCCTTTCCTCGCGACCACCAAGGTGCTCATCGCGGCGGTCCGCAATGGGGTCGGACGCGAAATGGCGCATGAGGTCATCAAGGAGCACGCGGTCGCAGTCGCGCTGGAGATGCGTCAACGTGGCAGCGCGGCCAATGATCTGTTCGCCCGTCTTGCTGCCGATGTCCGATTGGGGCTAACGGCCGAACAATTGGCCTCGCTCATCGACGATCCGATGGAGTTCACCGGTGCTGCCCGTGCCCAGGTCTCAGCAGTCGTCGACGAGATCGAGCACCTAGTTGCCGAGCGCCCCGACGCCGCCATCTACTCACCCGCCCCCATCCTCTAACCCACCCCCCACCCATTTCTTTCACCATGAATGTGCCCCTAACTGCCCTAGAGGCAGTTAGGGGCACATTCATATGGCGCGCTAGCCCGATAGAGTCGCTCGCGTGATGGCCATGGGATCGACAGCGGAACACCCCGATTACGGCCTACCCGAGGGCTACACACACGTGTACTCGGGGAAGGTGCGCGACCTCTATACGACGCCCGATGATCGGCTGCTCTTCGTGGCCAGTGACCGGATCTCGGCTTTCGACTGGGTGCTCCCCACCGAGATCCCCGATAAGGGACGCATCCTCACGGCGATGTCGCTGTGGTGGTTTGACCGTCTGGACGACATCGTGCCGAACCACGTAATCTCGGCGCGCGTTCCGGCAGCGGTCGAACGTCGAGCCATTATCTGCAGCCGCCTCGACATGTTTCCGATCGAATGTGTGGCGCGCGGCTACCTGGCTGGCTCAGCGCTAGTGGAGTACAGGAAGAGCCTGTCGATCTGCGGGCTGAACATCCCGCCAGGATTCAAAGAGGGGCAACAGCTCCCCAAGATCCTCTTCACGCCAGCGACCAAAGCTGCACAGGGCGCGCATGACGAGAACATCACCTTCGACGAGACCCTGGCAATCATTGGTCAGGACGAAGCACAGAGCCTTCGGCGTCTCACGTTGTTGATCTACGAACGGGCAGAACAGATCTCGGCGGATCGTGGTTTGATCCTGGCCGACACCAAGCTCGAGTTCGGTGCGCGACCCGACGGCACGATTGTGCTCGCGGACGAAGTGCTGACACCCGATTCAAGTCGCTTTTGGCCCGCTGACAAGTGGGAACCAGGGCATCCGCAGCCGTCGTTCGACAAGCAGTTCGTACGCGACTGGTTGACATCTCCGGAGTCGGGGTGGGACCGCGAATCTGGTGAGGCGCCGCCGCCGCTGCCTGATGAGGTAGTCGAGAAGACGCGCGCCAAGTACATCGATGCTTATGAACTCCTCACCGGCAAGCGCTTCGTCTGACCACCGGAGTCTGACCACTGCCGGCCTGGCAGCGCCGGCCTGACCACCGCCGGCCTGGCAGCGCCGGGAGTTGGCGACGACGCAACCCGGGCCTTTGCGGTGAGGTGCAATAGGCTCGTGTTATGACCTGGCTGGTAACTGGTGGCGCGGGATACATTGGTGCGCACGTTGTTCGTGCGCTGCTCGATGCAGGTGAGCAAGTCGTCGTGGTTGACGATCTTTCGTCTGGTCTTCGACGCAAGGTTCCCGATCAGGTCGTTCTGGTTGAGGCTGACGTCCGCGACCGCGACGCGCTGGCTCGCGCGTTGGCAACTCACCGAGTAGAAGGCGTCGTCCATCTGGCGGCCAAGAAGGCGGTCGCTGAATCAGTGGCCCAGCCGATGCAGTACTACCGCGAGAATGTGGACGGCGTGCTCTCGCTCGTTGAAGCGATGACCGATGCTGGTGTCAGCCGCATTGTCTTCTCGTCGTCGGCGGCCGTATACGGATCGCCAGATACCGACTTCGTTCGCGAGGAAACACCGACAATTCCGATGTCGCCCTATGGCGGGACGAAATTGGTTGGCGAGTGGGCGATTCGCGATGCGACGACCGCATACGGCTTAACTGCCATTGCACTTCGATACTTCAATGTTGCTGGCGCCGGTGCAGCAGATCTTGGTGATACCGGTGCAAACAACTTGATTCCCATGGTTTTACGGGCGTACAGCAACGGTCAACGGCCGCAGGTTTTCGGTGCTGACTACTCAACCGCCGACGGATCCTGTATTCGCGATTACATCCATGTCGCCGATCTCGCAGATGCTCACGTCATTGCCGCACAGCGACTAGCGTCGGAAACCACCCCCTGGTCGGTCTACAACATCGGTCGCGGGGTTGGCTCGAGTGTGTTCGAGGTAATGGACTCGGTTGGTGCCGCGATCGGTGAGCCACTCAATCCCGAGGTAGTGCAGCGTCGGGCGGGTGATCCCGCCCGGATCGTCGCGTCGGCCGAAGCGGCGCGTGCCGGTCTGGGCTGGTCCGCGACGCGAGATCTCGATGACATGGTCACCAGCGCCTGGTCTGCGTGGCAGCAGTACCCACCGAGCTGACGTACGCGACCCAACGACGGAGCGCAGTAGCCACGCGGGTGGATGCCTCAGCCCCAAGGGCAGCAAGCAGCTAGGTACGAAGGCTGACGCAGGCGTACTGGCGACGTGTCGTGGCGACTCTCCGGTCGAGGGATAGGATGAAGCCATCCGCCTGACGACACTTCCTTGGAGCGCGCCGTGGCCCGCGTCGTAATCGACGTAATGCTCAAGCCTGAAATCCTTGACCCACAAGGGAAAGCGGTCGAGGGGGCGCTCAGCCGCCTTGGTCTGGCTGCCGTCACCTCAGTGCGGCAGGGCAAGACGTTCACATTGGAACTCGCCGGTGACGTCGACGACACGACCCTGGCGCAACTCCACACCCTGGCCGCAACCCTGCTGTCGAATCCTGTGATCGAGGATTACGTCATTCGTGAGGTCACAGCGTGACTCAAGGAATGCGTATCGGCGTCGTCACGTTTCCCGGCTCGCTCGATGACCGCGACGCCGCCCGCGCCGTCCGGATCGCGGGCGGGGAGGCGGTTGCACTGTGGCACGGTGACGCCGATTTACATGGTGTCGACGCAGTAATTCTCCCCGGCGGTTTCTCTTACGGTGACTACTTGCGATGCGGTGCCATCGCCAGGTTCGCCCCCGTCATGGAACCGCTGATCGATGCTGCGAATGGCGGTCTCCCCGTGCTGGGTATTTGCAATGGTTTCCAGGTACTTTGCGAATCGCACCTGCTGCCCGGAGCCCTAGTTCGCAACGATCACCTGCACTTCATCTGTCGTGATCAGCAGATTCGCATAGAGAGCACCACCACTGCGTGGACCTCGTCGTATGCAGCTGGCCAGGAGATTGTGATACCGCTGAAGAATGGTGAAGGCGGCTACGTTGCTGACTCAGCCACCCTCGATCAACTCGAAGGTGATGGACGAGTAGTGGCCCGCTATGTGGGGATTAACCCTAATGGCAGCCGGCGGGACATCGCGGGCATCTCCAACGCTCGCGGGAATGTTGTCGGGCTTATGCCGCACCCTGAGCATGCGGTTGAATCCCTCACCGGCCCCACCACCGACGGGCTTGCGTTCTTCACCTCCGTCCTCGCCGGAATGGTTAACGCATGAGCCGCCACGTCGACACCGTCGCCGACGCCACGGCCAACTCGGATCTTGAACAACCGTATGCAGAACTCGGCCTCAAGCCCGACGAGTACGCCCGCATCCGCGAGATCCTTGGTCGACGTCCTACTAGCGCCGAACTTGCGATGTACAGCGTCATGTGGAGTGAGCACTGCTCGTACAAGTCCAGCAAGGTGCACCTTGCGCAGTTCGGTGACAAGAAGCCCGAGACCGATGTCCTACTGGTCGGCATCGGCGAGAACGCGGGTGTGGTCGACATCGGCGACGGTTGGGCAGTCACGTTCAAAGTCGAATCGCACAACCACCCCTCGTACGTCGAGCCGTATCAAGGTGCTGCTACCGGTATCGGCGGAATCGTGCGAGACATCTTGTCGATGGGTGCTCGTCCCGTTGCGGTGATGGATCCATTGCGATTCGGCGCGGCTGATCACCCTGATACTCGCCGCGTGCTGCCAGGTGTGGTCGCGGGTATCGGCGGATATGGCAACTGCCTAGGCCTACCGAACATCGGTGGCGAGATCGTATTTGACTCGTCGTACCAAGGAAATCCGCTCGTCAATGCGCTCTGTGTCGGCACGATGCGGCACGAGGATATTCACCTTGCCAGCGCGAAGGGCGTCGGCAATCTGGTGGTCCTCTACGGCGCGAAGACAGGAGGTGACGGAATCGGTGGCGTCTCGGTGCTCGCATCTGAGACCTTCGACGAAGGTGGCCCCGCGAAGCGGCCGAGCGTTCAGGTCGGCGATCCGTTTATGGAGAAGCTACTCATCGAATGCACTCTCGAAGTCCTCCACGCGGGTCTTGTCGAAGGTATTCAGGATCTTGGTGGCGCTGGAATCTCCTGCGCAACAAGCGAACTC
Organism: uncultured Actinomycetes bacterium; assembly: GCA_903918645.1. GTDB lineage: Bacteria > Actinomycetota > Actinomycetes > S36-B12 > CAIYMF01 > Longivirga. The sequence continues at coordinate 37,991 of CAIXFH010000100.1, forward strand.
GCCAGCAACGGTGAGGGCGGCATGCATGTCACCCTTGACTCCGTTCCGCTTCGCGACGCCACTCTCACGCCCGAAGAGATCCTGATGAGTGAATCGCAGGAGCGCATGTGTGCGATCGTCACGCCAGCGAAGATTGAGGCGTTCCTCGACATCTGTCGTAAGTGGGACGTCACAGCCGATGTGATCGGCGTCGTCACCGACTCTGGTCGTTTGGTGATTGAGTGGCACGGTGAAGTGATCGTCGACGTACCGCCGCGCACTGTTGCACACGATGGTCCGGTGTATCACCGTCCGCTGGCGCGACCGACGTGGCAAGACACACTGCAGGCTGATACGTCGAACTCATGCGCTCGCCCGACCACGGCCGAGCAAGTTACTTCCACCATCTTTACCCTTGTCGGCTCACCGAATCTCGCCGCAAAGACTTGGGTCACATCGCAATACGACCGCTACGTTCTGGGAAATTCGATTCTTGCTCAGCCGGAAGACTCCGGGATGATCCGGGTCGATGAAGTCACTGGACGAGGCGTGGCAATCTCCACTGACTGCAACGGTCGATTCGCCAAACTCAATCCTTACGACGGTGCCAAGCTCGCACTGGCCGAGTCGTATCGAAACGTTGCGGCCACGGGGGCTGCGCCACTTGCGGTCACCAACTGTCTCAATTTCGGGTCGCCTGAGGACCCGGCGGTCATGTGGCAATTCAGCGAGGCCGTGCGAGGCCTCGCCGATGGCTGCCTCGAACTCGGTATTCCCGTTACCGGCGGCAACGTTAGTTTCTACAACCAAACTGGCACGGTCGCGATTCACCCGACCCCGGTCGTTGGAGTGCTCGGCGTCATTGATGACGTTGCGCTGCGGACGTCGATGGCGTTCGTCAACGAAGGCGACGTTGTGTTGGTTCTCGGTGATACCTACGACGAACTGAACGGGTCCGAGTGGGCTCACGTGGTGCATCGACACCTTGGCGGTTTGCCACCTCGCGTCGATCTTGATGCCGAGCGGCGTCTCGCTGAGGTTCTGGTTGAAGCGGCGCGTACGCGCGTTGTTTCTGCGGCGCACGATGTTTCAGACGGCGGTATCGCGCAGGCACTGGTGGAGATGGCCTTGCGCAGGGACGTTGGGGCAACCGTTGCGGTCCCTTCCGACGTCGATTCGTTTGTGTACTTGTTCTCGGAGTCGACCGCGCGAGTCGTCGTCACTGCCGCACCGCATCAGGTCGAGGCCCTGGAATCCATTGCGGCGCAGCGCAAAATTGCTGCTGTTCGAATCGGTTTCGTGACAGCACCAGGCAGTGAACTGTGTATTGATTCGGTCTTCGGTGAGACCGTCTGTTTGAGTTTGGCGCAGCTGCATGACACAGCTGAAGCCACGCTCCCCGCGCTGTTTGGATGAGTTCGGAAATGCCCGACCACGACCCGCTCGCGGCTGCGCTCATGTATTACAAGCGGGGTGAGAGCCCACCTCGTGATCTTGAGAAGCGTGCGGTGAAGGCCTCGCTTGCGGTGTTGGCACAACGGGCTCCTGGTCGTTCCGTCGAGGTTCGGGTGCCTCCCTATGCCGCGGTTCAGGTGATCGCCGGCGCCACACATCGCCGTGGAACCCCACCGGCGGTGGTCGAATGCGATGCCCGCACGTGGCTCGAGCTCGTGGCTGGGCTGGCTCAGTGGCACATTGTTGTCGCTGACGGTCGACTTCGTGCGAGTGGCGAGCGCAGCGATATTTCGTCCTACCTCCCGCTCGAACCACCTCTGGACCAGGGCAATGGTTCGATCGGCTAGCAATCCGTAAGCGGACGAATGACCCCAAAGGGGGCATAGACCTCGCGATCCGGTGCACCCGGATTGATGCTGGCAATGTCGTCGTCAACGGGGGAGGAACGTCATGTTGGTACTCGCACGATTATCGGGCCAGAGCATCGTGCTCGATGGCGGAATCACGATCACAGTGCTGGCTACAAGGGGTGGCACCGTTCGGCTCGGGATCGATGCACCACCTGAGGTGGGCGTTCGGCGAGGTGAGCTCGCGGTGATCCGAGAACCCATAGGGCAAGCGGGCGTTGCCGGCTCGGAGGCAGAGCCAGCGCCTGCTAATCGCGAATCAATGGGGACGGAAAACTGCCCCTAACGCAGTCGGGGGCACATTCATGACACTTGGGCTGGGAGTGCAGGGGTGGGGGAAATGAGGGTTGGCGGATGCTTGGTTTGGTGATTGGCGCTAGGGTCCAACTGCACATTGGGGTGCGGCGGATGGGCCGTGCTTCAGCGCCGCCGCCGGCGTCACTCCGGGGCGTGGGGCAACGTTGAAGGATCGATCATGGCTGCTGCAACGCTCGACGGAGTGTCGGTCGACACCGTCGCGATACGGCTACGCGGCTTGCGCAAGACCTTCGGCTCAGTAGTTGCAGTCGACGACGTCGATCTAGATATCGCCGATGGCGAGTTCCTCACGTTGCTCGGGCCGTCAGGTTCGGGCAAGACCACAGTGTTGCGAATGATCGCTGGCTTTGAACTACCCACCGCTGGCTTGATCGAACTCGCCGGGGTTGACGTATCGCACTTGCCACCTTTCCAACGCGATGTAAATACCGTGTTCCAGGATTACGCGCTCTTCCCGCACCTCAGCGTGCAGGACAACGTCGAATATGGCCTCAAGGTCAAAGGGGTCGGCAAGGACGAGCGCCGACGCCGGGCTGTTGAGGCCCTTGAGTCGGTTCGGCTCGAGGGATATGGGGCACGCAAGCCCATCGAAATGTCAGGCGGCCAACGCCAGCGGGTCGCTTTGGCTCGAGCGTTGGTCAATCGACCCAAGGTTCTCTTGCTCGACGAGCCACTTGGTGCGCTCGACCTCAAACTCCGCGAGCAGATGCAGATCGAGCTCAAAGCAATCCAGCGCGATGTTGGGATCACGTTCGTCTTCGTTACGCACGATCAAGAGGAAGCGCTGACGATGAGCGATCGCATCGCGGTGTTCAACGCCGGTCGGATCGAGCAGGTAGGTACTCCGGCGCAGGTGTACGAGCGGCCTGCCACCGAGTTCGTTGCTGGTTTTGTCGGCACGTCGAATCTGCTGCGCGGAGATGTCTCAACTGCCGTCGTCGGTGTCGATGGTGTCTTCAGCATCCGCCCAGAGAAGATCCGCATGGTCGAACTTGACTCGGCGATTGCCACTGATCACCGATGTGTCGACGGCACGATCGCAGAGGTGATTTACGTCGGCGATGCCACCCGTTTCGTTGTCCGCCTCGACGTGGGTGGCTCGTTGGTTGTGCTGCAGCAAAACTCGACAAGTTCCTCAGCGGATGTCTTGGCCACCTGTGATACTCACATCCGACTTTGCTGGCGTAAGGAAGACGAATACCGCATTTATACCTAAGAGATGCGCACGACATTTACGGAAGTCCAGGCAAGTTGCCTGGCGATGATTCTCGACAGGAGAAATCAGATGAAGCAGATCTCTCGACTGCTGGCTGCAACCGCAGCCAGCGTTGTTGTGGCGTTGGTAGCCGCCGGATGCGGCAGTTCTGATACCTCGACCCCGAGTGCCAGTTCGTCAACCGGACGGCCCGCCCCGCCCACGCTCACGGCAGCCACAGCAGTGGGTGCCGGCGAAGGCGAACTCAACATCGTTGTTTGGGCCGGCTACGCAGAGAACGGCTCCACCGATCCCGCGGTCGACTGGGTGAGTCCGTTCACCAGCGCCACCGGTTGCAAGGTCAACGTGAAGACCGGCAACACTTCCGACGAGATGGTCACCTTGATGTCAACCGGTCAGTACGACGGTGTCTCGGCTTCTGGCGATGCGTCGCTGAGGTTGATCTACGGTGGTGATGTTGCGCCGGTCAACACTGACCTCGTCCCGAACTACAAAACTGTCTCGGACTTCCTCAAACTCAAGGAGTGGAACTCGGTCAACGGGATCGCCTATGGAATTCCGCATGGCTGGGGTGCCAACGTATTGGCCTATAACCCGGCAGTGGTGACTCCGGCGCCAACATCGTGGGGCGCTGTATTCGACCCGGCATCGCCTTACGCCGGCAAGATCACGGCCTACGACTCACCGATCTACATCGCCGATGCGGCGCTCTACCTATCGAAGACCAAGCCTGAACTCAAGATCACCAACCCATATGCGTTGGACGAAACGCAGTTTGCGGCAGCCGTCGCGCTGCTGAAGCTGCAGCGCCCCCTTATCAGCCAGTACTGGGCGGCCTATACCGACGAGGTGACCTCGTTCGGGGCGCAGTCGACTGTGCTTGGCACCGCGTGGCAGATCAACGTCAACCTCATCAACGGGGAAGGCAAGGTCAAGGTCGAGTCACTTGTGCCATCCGAAGGTGCGACCGGTTGGTCCGACACCTGGATGATCGCGAGTAAGGCAGCCCACCCGAACTGCATGTACAAGTGGATGGACTGGATCGTCTCGCCGAAGGTCAATGCCCAGGTCGCCGAGTGGTTCGGTGAGGCTCCGGCGCAGACCTTGGCGTGCGCTGAGACTTCTGACAAGAACTTCTGCGACGGATACCACGCCACCGATGCGGCCTACGCCAACAGCATCTCGTACTGGACTACGCCCACGACCGATTGTCTCGACGGCCGAGGGGCGATCTGCAAGGACTACTCCGCGTGGAGCCAAGCGTGGACTGAGATCAAGGGCTAGTGGTTGCCCCGACGACACAGCCGACGACGAGCGCCTCGAGGGGGCGCTCGTCGTCGGTGTCGTCGTACCTCTATCGCCATCCACGGCTAAGGCTCGCGGGGCTCTTGTCGGCTCCGATGTTGTGGCTCGTGGTGCTGTATCTAGGTTCGCTCACCATCATGCTTGTGGCCGCCTTCTGGAGCACGGACTCATTCACCGGAGCTCTGGTGAAGAAACCCACCCTGAGCAACTTTCATACCCTGCTTACCGGGCAGGTCTACTGGGTGGTGGCACTGCGGACTTTGGGCATCGCAGTGCTGGTCACTCTCATCGACCTAGTGCTCGCAATTCCACTCGCTTTCACTGCCGCCAAAGTCGTACGCAGTCGACGCCTTCGCTATGCCCTTGTCATTGCGGTGACCATGCCGCTCTGGGCCGGCTATCTGGTCAAGGGATACGCGATGCAGACCATGTTCATCAACAACGGCGTCATCGACTGGATGCTGGCTCCCCTGGGCCTCAAAGGCCCAGGGCTTGGGCTGGCCGCCACGATCTTCTCGCTTGCTTATCTGTGGTTGCCCTACATGGTGTTGCCGGTCTACGCGGGGATGGAGCGTGTGCCAAGTTCGCTCTTGGAAGCATCAGGAGATCTTGGCGCGTCTACCAGCCAGACGTTTCGTGGGGTGTTACTACCGATGATTTTCCCTGCGCTCATCGCTGGATCGATCTTCACCTTTTCGCTCACTCTGGGCGACTACATCATGGTCAAGATCGTCGGTGGCACCACACAGATGTTCGCCAACATCATCTACGACAGCTTCGGCGTCGCTAACAACCTACCGCTGGCGGCTGCGGCTGCGTTCTTCCCCATCATCGTAATCATCTGCTATCTGCTCGCCGTGCGGCGCACGGGCGCGCTCGATAACCTCTGAGCCACAATGACTTTCAGTAACCGCACCCGATGGTTCTTGAGTGTTGTCACGATGTTGATTCTCGTCTACGTCTATTTCCCACTGCTTGTCGTACTGGTCAACTCCTTCAATTCTTCGAAGGTCTTCTCTTGGCCCCCAACATCTTTCACTACTGACTGGTGGGTGAAGGCGGCCACCAATGACGGTGTCCGGGCGGCTGTCCTTACCAGCGTCAAAGCTGGTCTGGGCGCTACTTTCATCGCACTGCTGCTCGGTTCGATGATCGCGTTCGCGGTGTCGCGCTACGACTTCTTCGGCAGAGAGTCCGTTAGCTTTCTGGTGATCTTGCCGATCGCATTGCCGGGCATCATCACCGGTATCGCGCTGAACTCGGCATTCCGTTCGGTGCTGGTGCCGCTTGGCGTGAGCTTTGGTCTGATCACGGTGGTTATCGGTCACGCCACCTTCTGCATCGTCGTGGTGTTCAACAACGTGCTCGCTCGCTTGCGGCGCACCGGCACCTCACTTGAGGAAGCCGCCATGGATCTTGGCGCCGGCCCATTCCAGACCTTCCGCGACATCACCTTTCCGGCTGTTCGATCAGCACTGGTCGCGGGTGCGCTGTTGGCGTTTGCACTCTCGTTCGATGAGATCGTGGTCACGACCTTCACCGCCGGGCCGGGGATTGAGACCTTGCCGCAATGGATCTTCAATAACCTGTTCCGCCCGAATCAGGGGCCGATCATCAATGCGGTCGCGGCAGCCCTGCTCATCGCCTTCATCGCGCCGGTTTACCTCGCCATGCGGATGTCGGACGGCCCGAGCCGGGTCGCTCAGGTGGGCGCCGAACCGTAAGCCGTGCTCGATCCAGCTGCCCCCTAGGGATCCTGGTAGCAGGGTCGGGCGGTGGTGCGAGAGACACTTTCGTCGCCATGGTGGGCGTTGTTCGTCGGACCGATCGCCCGCCCCTAGACTGACGGTGTGCCACGCGGCGACGGACGACTCAATCACGATCTGCTCCCTGACGACAAGGGTCCGCAGGATGCTTGTGGCGTATTCGGGGTTTGGGCGCCGGGCGAGGAAGTATCGAAACTTACCTACTTCGGTTTGTACGCACTCCAGCATCGTGGCCAGGAATCAGCAGGCATTGCGGTCAGCGACGGCGTCAACACTTGGGTCTACAAGGACATGGGCCTGGTCTCTCAGGTATTCAATGAGTCCGCCCTCGCCTCGCTACACGGCCATATCGCGGTCGGGCATACGAGATATTCCACCACCGGTTCTAGCGTGTGGGAGAACGCTCAGCCCACGTTCCGCGCTACTGCGACCGGCCATCTTGCCCTGGGCCATAACGGAAATCTCACCAACACCCACGAGCTTGCTCGTCGTGTTCGTGAGCGAGCCGAACAAAGTGGCGAACTGGCCCTTGGCGCGTCCACTAGTACAAGCGACACAGATTTACTGACCTCGCTGCTGGCATCCCACCCTGACCAGTCGATGGAAGTCGCTGCGATGGAAGAACTTCCACTGGTGCGAGGGGCTTTCTCGCTCGTCTTTATGGACGACACCACTTTGTATGCTGCGCGCGATCCGCAGGGCATTCGTCCGCTCACTTTGGGCAAGCTCGATCGCGGCTGGGTTGTCGCCAGTGAGACCGCTGCCCTGGACATTGTCGGAGCCTCCTTCGTCCGAGAGATCGAGCCGGGTGAGTTGATCGCGATCGACGAGAGCGGCCTGCGCAGCCAACGATTTGCAGAGGCGGCTCCTAAGGGTTGTCTCTTCGAGTTCGTCTACCTTGCGCGCCCAGACACCACCATTTCGGGTAAAAGCGTGCATGCGGTGCGTGCCGAAGTTGGTAGGCAACTTGCCCGCGAGCACCCCGCCGACGCCGACCTAGTGATTCCAGTGCCCGAGAGCGGCACACCGAGCGCCGTCGGCTTCGCGCAGGAGTCGGGTATTCCGTTCGCGCAAGGCTTGGTGAAGAACGCCTACGTCGGCCGCACGTTCATCGAGCCATCGCAGACCATTCGACAGTTGGGTATCAGACTCAAACTCAATCCCCTGCGCGAGATCGTGGCAGGAAAACGCCTTGTTGTTGTCGACGATTCGATCGTGCGTGGCAACACTCAGCGAGCCATCGTGCGGATGCTTCGAGAGGCGGGTGCCCGAGAAGTACACGTGCGTATCTCGAGTCCGCCGGTGAAGTGGCCGTGCTTCTACGGCATCGACTTCGCTACCAAGGCAGAGCTTGTCGCGAGTGGCCTGACCATCGACGAGATCCGTACGTCGATCGGCGCTGATTCCCTCGGCTACGTGTCGCTCGAAGGCTTGGTTAAGTCGACCAACGTCGCGATGGATCGTCTCTGCCGCGCTTGCTTCGACGGTATGTACCCGATCGAACTTCCTGAGCCGCAATTGCTGGGTAAGCACTTGCTCGAAGGTCTTGAGAACCGGGCGCTCGAAGGTGAGGTCAGCGATCTTCTTGGCGCCGACGGGTTGGCGGCGCTGCGTCCCACTGGTGGCGCAGCCGAGGCGCTGAATCGTCCGTGACTCAGTCCGAGGGCGCGACGTACGCCGCGGCTGGCGTAGACGTCGAGGCTGGTGAGCACGCGGTCGCCCTCATGAAGGCGTCAATCATGCGAGCGCAGCGACCAGAGGTTGTTGGCGACTTCGGCGGTTTCGCGGGCCTGTTCGACATGTCGGCGTTCACCCGTTACAAGCGCCCACTTTTGGCCACGAGTACTGATGGCGTGGGAACGAAAGTCGTTGTGGCACAGCGGATGGACAAGCACGACACGATTGGTATCGATCTAGTCGCGATGGTGGTCGATGACCTCGTGGTCTGCGGAGCGGAGCCGTTGTTCCTCACCGACTACATCGCCACCGGCAAGGTCGTGCCCGAGCGCATCGCAGCCATTGTGTCGGGCATCGCCGAAGGTTGTCGTCAAGCAGGATGCGCCTTGGTCGGTGGCGAGACCGCTGAGCATCCAGGTCTGCTTGGCCCCGACGAGTACGATGTAGCTGGCGCTGGCACCGGTGTCGTTGATGGTGATCGGCTACTTGGCCCCGACCGCGTACGCATCGGAGATGTCGCGATTGGGATGCGGGCCAGTGGTCTGCACAGCAATGGTTACTCGCTAGCTCGACATGTGTTGCTGACCACGGCTGGCCTTTCGCTCGAGCAGCACTTGCCTGAACTCGGTCGCACACTCGGGGAAGAGCTGCTGGAGCCCACCCGGATTTACGCCCTCGATTGTCTTGATCTAGCGCGGGCCGAAAGCCTCGACGTGCACGCGTTTAGTCATGTAACCGGTGGCGGGCTTGCGGCCAACTTGGCTCGGGTGCTGCCCAACGATGTTCACGTGGTGATTGATCGGGCCACCTGGGCGCCACAACCCATCTTCGGCCTAGTTGGCGCCCACGGCCTGGTTGGCCTTCCCGAACTCGAGAAAACGTTCAACATGGGTGTGGGCATGATCGCGATGGTGTCGCCAGACTCGGTCGACCTCGCGGTGGCGCGGCTGAATTCCCGTGGTGTCGATGCCTGGGTTCTGGGAGTCGCCCAAGCTCGCGCCGAGGGCGAGATTGGCGATGCACCCGCAAAGGGTGGCCGTGGTGGAGCGGTGTCGCTGGTTGGCACCCACGCTAACTAGCGCTGCCGCACCCAAGCGCGACCGGTCCGACTTGGCCCCTAGGCTCAACCTCGCGATCAGGCGTGGCTCAAGCGTCGATCAGGCCGGATCTGGCTCGTCGTCGTCGTAGTACTTCGCGTAAGGATCGTCGTCGACGTCATCCTCGGCGACTTCCTCGACTGGTGAGGTCGGGAGAACATGATGATGACCGCTGGCAAGCTCGGCTTGGAGTGCGGACAGGTCAGTATTGACCGTGCCGTACTTCAACTCCCGAGCGACCTTGGTCTGCTTAGCCTTGGCCCGGCCGCGCCCCATGGCTCGACCCCCTCACAGGGCCCGCATGGCCCCTGATCCGACCGACATAATTTGCCCACCAGAACCAATCGCTGGTGGTGCGAGTTCCCATCATAAACATCAACTGGCCTAGCCGTCATTGGGGATCACCCCGAAGGCGGTTCGCGTCGCGATTTGGACCATTGAGGCACTCGCGCGCTAGGTCCATTTAGCCGACCCCACCCAACCTTTCGGCGGGGTTGGATGACTATGTGAACGATTCATACATCACATTTCTGGTTACTAGACATGCCGAACTCAACGGCTAGTGGTTACATGGGCCTACGGACCGGTTTGGTCCTGCTTCTCACGTTTAGTCTGACAGCGAGGAAATCATGGCCAGCCGACTGCCTGATACAGACGAGTTATTGACCCCCGCTGAGGTTGCTGCACTATTCCGGGTTGATCCCAAGACCGTCACTAGATGGGCCAAAGCAGGCAAGTTGGCCTCGATCCGCACCCTTGGCGGACATCGCCGATACCGCGCATCCGAAGTCCGCGGGCTGCTTGACAGCATCCCCGAGCAGCGTGCCGCTGGGGATTCCGACTTCTCGTAATTCCGCGGTCGGCTCGGTTTGGGGGCAGCCCACCTAGCTTGCGGTGCAGGCGATTACGGCATCAGTCCGAGTAATCGGGCAAAGTTGTCGCCGCAGATCCCGTCTATGGCTTCCTGTGGAATGCGTGCGGTGCCGAGGCGGTCTGCTTCCTCGTTGACTGTCCGCAGTTTGGTCATGAGATCGACGGGGTCGTACAGGAAGCCGGGGTAATCGCTCCCGAAGAAGATCTTCTCCAGCGGGACGAAGAACTGCTTGGCGTGGATGAGGAATCGGTAGAGCTCTTCACGCGTCACTGTCGCGATGTGGTAGCTCAATTCGGTGTAGAAATTTGGGTGCTTTGTCAGCATGAATAGGGCTTCGTCAACCCACGGAAGTCCGCAGTGGGCCAAGATCAGCCGCATGTCGGGGAAGTGGCGCCCCGCCGGGTCGAGCAGCGCAGGGTTGGCATGTTCCATTCGGGCATCGACTCGAGTAGACCCGGCCTGATGAACCAAGACGGGGATCCCGAGTTGTTCGGCCTTGTCAAATATGGGGAAGGCCAATACCGGATCTGCGGGTGACCAGTGTTGATACATCGGATAGAGCTTGAGCCCAGTGAGCCCCAACTCCGTCACCATGCGCTCTAGTTCCGTGACAGCAGCCTTCACTCCCCGATAATTGGGGTTCACCGAGCCAAATCCAATAAAGACATCTGGATTGGTCCGGACTACCGCAGCGATGTAGTCATTGCACTTCTCGGGAGTCGAGGGCCCTGGCACATCGGTAATCCCGAACGAGTCGACAGTGCCGATGAGTTCGCCATTGAGGAACTGGGGTGAAACTCCGAGCACCACAATGCGATCGAAGCCGGGGTGGTCCCTGATGCTCTCCTCGGGGCCGATAACCGGAAATCCCTTTCGGGCGTAGCCACTGGCTTCCCACTCCTGCTCAGTGGGATCACGATGCGATGGAAGCAACCCCAGGCTGCGGTAAATGCACAGTGAGCCTTCGCGTCCGTACTCGGTGGTGAACTCGGCATCCTCTGCCAGGCTCAGGATGTGGGTGTGCGCATCAATAAGCATTTTCGTCCTAAGGAACTCTCGAGGCGTTGTACGTGTGTGCCGGGACTACTGGGGTGGAGTACCACCGTCGGTAGAAATCGATAACTTCGCTCTTGATGCTGGTTCCGAGTTCGAGCCAGCGGTACACCTCTGGCCCTAACGCATATACGCGCTTGGTGACGGCTTCCTGGAGTCGGTCACGCAGCGCTTGCTCATCGATCGTGGTGATGACTCCGTCGCGCAAGACAATCTGTCCATGGATCATGCTGCTGCGAACGTCGCCGCCTTGGGCACGATCGATAAGCACATCAAGGAACTCTGCTTCTGAGTATCGCCCGATCGGGAAAAGCAATCGCTTGGAGTCGAGAACGAGCAGGTCAGCGAGCATGCCAGGCGCGAGCGACCCGAGTTGTCCGTCTTGACGGATCGCGCGTGCCCCGTTGCCGGTAGCGGCTCTTAGCAACTTCTCCGAATCAAGCCGAATGAAGTCGAACTCGCGGGGGAAGCGTTGCAGGTAACTGGCCAGACGAAGTTCGGTAAACATGTCTTCGGAGTCAGAGAAAGAGATTCCGTCCGTGCCGAAGGCAACGAGGCCGCCAGCATCCATGATGTCGCGAGTGCGGCAGATGCCACTTGAGAGGCGAAGGTTTGAGCCGGGGTTGTTCGATGCCACTGCGCCGCTATCAGCGAAGATCGACAACTCGTCGTCGGTCACCCAGACAAAGTGAGTGGCGGTCATGTCTGGCCCGAGCACGCCTAGGTTCTGTAGCCGCTGCAACGCAGGAACACCATGCGTTTCGAGGTTCCACATCATCTCGGACTTGGTCTCTAGAACGTGCGAGACGATTCCGGTTCCGTCCTCATCTGCCTTTCGGCGGCAGAGGCGGTAGAGGTCATCAGAGCATGCTGGAGTCCAGTCGGGTGCGAGCACGATTTTGATGCGACCGTCTCTACCGTTCCAGTTGGCGACGAGGTCATCGTAGGTTCGCATGACATCGCGCAGCGGCCAGGCGTAACCCATTGGAGAAGAACGGATTTCGGCGGCGAGTGCGGGTGGCAGCGTGGCCAGAAAGACTTCGTCCTCTTGATGCACGTAGAGGTTCTGATCGCGTGACACCAGGCCGAACGCGACCCGCATGCCTAACTCGCGGTACGCGGTGAGCGCGGCCTCGGTACCGAAATCAGGCAGGGTTGGCCGTCCGTAGAACATGTCCAAGACGGCGGTCTGGCCACCACGAATCGCTTGCACCAGGCCGTATTGGACGATGTCGTGGAGATCCTGCTCCAGGATCGGCCCGGCGGCGCCTTGGATGCTGATGTTGGCAAGCTCGAAGATGTATTGGTAGAGGCCAGGCCCCGCTGCCAACTCGGAGTGGTAGTGCGCATTGATCAGACCAGGCATCACGATGCTGTCGGGTGACCCTAGGACTTCGTCGAATGGGCCCATCGCCAGCAGTTCTTCGCGACTCCCGACTGCGGTGATGATCGAGTCTTCAACGATCACAGCGCCGTCGCGGATGACGGCGTCGGCGCCCAGCGCGACGACGTGACCACCTTGGACAAGGGTTCGCCGGGTCATGTCACTAGCCGTCCCTCATGGAGAACTTCGCGACCATCGAACTCCAGAACCGCATCCTTCATCACGCAGTCGAGGTGGGCGATGGCCGCGACGTTGCCGCCATAGGCGATGGAGTTGCCCAACGCGATATGTGCGGTACCTAGAGTCGACTCAGTTTCCATCGCGACACCGCAGACCCGGCCATTGGGATTGAGGCCGACTGAAACTTCCGCGAGGTTGGTCATGCGTTCGTCAGCGCATAGCTCGAGCATGTTCTCGAGTCGAAAGCTCTCGCGGCCCTCGACACTGACGAGCAAGCCATCGCGAAAGTGCAGTGCCACCGGCTCGGCCAACGGGCCTTGTCCCATGAACAGGAAGTCAGCGTCAACGACAACGATGCCGTTGACGCTGCCTTCAACTGGCGCAGTACCAGACTCGATATCTGGTGGTGCCATGTATGCGCCTGACGTTCGAGCGATGCCGTGGAGCGCTCTGCCCTTTCGGCCAAGAACAGACCCTTGAATATCGGTTCCACCCCGCGAGGTGATGCGGAAGGTTGACGCGTCGTCCCATCCGCGGGCGATCTGCTCGGTGATCGGACGCAGCTTGTCGAAGTCGACGTCGAGTGGACCGCCGAGGCGGAAGGTGTCAGGCGCGACTCCGGGCATCGCGATGTATCGCACGCCGTTCGCGGTGGCGGCCTGTCGGGCCTGACTCGATCCGATGAATGTCGACGTGAGCTCAACCGCGGCATCGCATGAGCTCAGTAGCGCCGCAACGCTGCGCGGAGGCTCGCTACCTGGCCGCTCGTACCGTTCGAGAACGGCGACCACGCAACGAGCGCCGCGGGATTCGATGCCCTGCCGTAAGGCAGCAACGATGGTCAGATCCGTACCCGAATCGGTGAGCAGAACCAGATCTTCGTCGCGCATGACGCCCAGACAGGTGTCGAGCACATTGGACACCGTGCGCTCTGGGATATCCATGACTAACCCCCGATGGTGGGGATTCGCTCGAGCACTCGTTGGAAGGAGATGTTTGCTTCGCGGACGATGGTTGCCTCATCGACCATCGTGAGCCGGCGGTCCTCCATGACGATCGTGCCGTCGATGATCGTGGTGTTGACGCAGCTACTGTTCGCTGCGTAAGTGAGGTGCGAGTACACGTGCGCTGGGTCGTTTTGGCGCAGTGGTGTGAACATCGGGGTGAGAGTGTCGATCAAGATGACATCCGCATTCTTACCGACACCGAGCGTGCCACCGTTGTGCTGCAAGGCTTCCGATCCGTTACGGGTGGCCATGCGGACGATTTCGGGAGCAGGGAGCAGGCTCGCATCGACGCGAGCAGCCCGGTGAATGACGGCCGCAAACTTCATGACCTGGAACAAGTCTCGGCTGTTGTTGCACTCGGCCGCATCGTGTCCGAGCCCAACGTTGAGCCCAGCCGCCTTCATTTCCGGAAGTCGCGCGATGCCGTTGCCGAGCTTCGCATTTGAACTCGGGTTGTGCGAGATCTGGGTGTTGGTCTCTCGCATCAGTGCGATCTCGGTGTCGGAGAGCCACACGCAGTGGGCTGCGATGCAGTCGCGCCCGAGGAGTCCGGCGTCGTATGCGACCTCGGTAGGACGACGGCCAAATCGGGCCTTGCTGTTCTCCACCTCGGTAAGAGATTCGTTCAGGTGGATGTGGATCCCGGTCTTGAGATCGTTGGCGAGTTGACGAGCGTCACGGAGCAGCTCGGGTGAGGCCAGTGGCAGCCACTCGATGCCGACGTAGACCTCAATTCGTCCATCGCCCATCCCGTGGCAGTCGGCGTAGGCTTGTTGATTGTCTTCGAGGGTGTCGAGATTATGTTCGGGCAGCGCCACGTCGTTGGACAAGACGGCGCGAATTCCGATCTCGTCGGCGGCCCGAGCCAGCCCCTGCAATTGGCGGTACATGTCGTTTACGGTGGTGACCCCGCCCTTGATTGATTCCGCGTAACTGGCCAGCGCTGCCCAGTAGGCGGCTTCGGGGTCGAGTGCGCGAATCATCGGGTACCAGCAGGCGTCCAAGTACTCCCAGAGTGGCAAGTGATCGCTGAAACCCTTGGCGATAGCCGTGTGGTAATGCAGGTCAACGAGCCCGGGCATAACGATTTTGTCTGATGCGTCGATCACTCGGTCACCGTCGCGCCGCTCGCCGGCGTATCGGCCTGCCCCAACCGCGGTGATGGTCTTCCCATCGATCACGACGTGCCCGCCGAAGTGCATCTCTTCGCCATCGTTCATCGTGACGATGATCCCGTTGTCGATAATGATTCGTTGTGTCATCGGAGTTCTCCAATCGCTGAAGTAGGCATGGCCATTGCGTCTTCGTCATACGAAGCGAGTTGATCGGCCAGCACACTGGCCACGTGCTCGCGCATGAGTGCTTCTGCATCTGCGGCGTTTCGACGCCCGATAGCCTCGAAGATCTCAGCGTGTTGAAATACGGACTTATCGAGCCTTCCGGGAATCCGCACTGTCAGCTTGCCAATCCGTCGAAGGTGGGCATCGAGGGTTCGGACGAGTTCTAAGATCCGGCGGTTCGTGGACTGCCGATAGAGAATTTCGTCGAACGCCTCCAACAGGCGGGTGAGCTCTTCGATCTGGCTTGCTTCCAATGCTTGCTTACTCACGCGCACCACGCGGCCGAGTTCAGAAAGATCATCGGCCCCGATCGAGATGGCGGCTTCCCGGGCACAGGCGCCTTCGAGGATCTCTCGCAATTGGTAGATCTCCATGAGATCTGTTCGCGAATAGGTCGAGACGATCGCGCCGCGGTACGCGTGCAGATCGATCAGGTTCTCTTGGGCAAGGCGGGAAAGTGCTTCACGCACCGGTGTCTTGCTGACTTCGTACCTCTCGGCAAGATCGGCTTCGCGCAGGTGAGTTCCCGGTGGCAAGACGAGGTCGACGATGTCTTGCTTGACGTTCTCGTAGACCATGTCCTTGAGTTGAAGATGCTTGGTCTCGCGCACGGCGATTCGCACTAGTTACCCCGCTCCAGAATCGGTTGACATGCCTACGTTTTCCAGGGCCAAGGCCGAAGCGAACGAGCGAATTGTTCCCAAACGGTCTTGGCCGAGCGGGAAGACATTGATCGAGTCGACTCCAAGCGAGGTCAGGTTACGAATATGGCCACGAGCGGTCTCGACCCCACCGGATAGCGCCATTCGTTCGACGAATTCGTCCGGCAATAATGCGGCAGCGCTCTCAGCCTCCTGGAACTCGCCACCTTGATACGCGGCCCTGACGTCGGCAACGATCTTGGGATCTAGCCCGGCGACCTCGCACAGCATGGGCACCGTCTGGGGGAACCAGGCAGCGATTGTTCGTGCGGCTGCCATCGCTGCCGCAGAGTCGTCGGACACCATCCCGTATGCGAAAACGGCGACATGCGGGCGCTGTTCGAGGCCAGCCTGAGCCACGCCTTCATCGATGCGATCGATAGCCCATTGCACGATGTCTGGATGCAGACCGGCGAGCAGGATCACTCCGTCGGCCCGCCGGCCGGCCATCTGTAGTGTCTTGGGGCCGCTGGCGGAGACGAAGACCGGAATGGTCTCACTCGACGGGAATCGCATGTGGGCATCGGACAAGCTGAAGCCAGGCCCGTCATCGCTCACGTGTTCGCCGGCCCAGAGCCGCCGCATGTCGACGATCGAACGTTCAAGGACGCCGACCGGCGCGGGCTCTAGCCCAAGGCTCAGCAGTGGTCGATCGCCTGCCCCGATACCGCATGTGAAGCGGCCCTTCGAGATGACGTCCAAGGTTGAAGCGGCGATTGCGGTGACCGCGGGATGACGGGTCAGTGGATTGGTGACCGCGGTGCCCAACTGGAGTCGCGCCGTCCACATGCTGGCGAGGGTGAGGTATGAGTAGACGTAGCGAGCATGTAGCGATGAATCAGTGAGCCACAGCCGGTCATAACCGAGGCTGTCAATGGTCGTGACGAATTCCTTGAACTCGTCGGGATCATCGACTGGTTGCAGTGCAACTCCGGTCTGCATGCCTAACCCTCCAACGTAGTGAGTGCGATGAGCGTGTCAGCGAGGATCGTTACCCCAAGATCGATCGAGGAGATATCAATCCATTCGCGCAGTGTGTGGGTGTCGCCGCCGAACGCTACGCCCAAGGTGATGGCCGGCAAGCCCCGAGCGTAAGCAGCATTGGCATCGGTACTGGCGGCGGAAAGTGTTGGCTCGAGACCGTGACGGTTAGCCGCTTCTACCGCCGCCCGAACTAGCGGGTGATCTGGCTCAATCGATCCGGCTGGTCTGATTCCCAGGGCGGTTACGGTGACCTCGAAGTCGTCGAAGTGGTCGCCCCGCTCAGATTCCAGCAACTCCTGGATTGCTGCCAGGGTGCCAGCGTCCTCGGCGCGAAGATCAACCGAGAATGCGCAGCCTTTCGCGCGGGAGTTCACCGACTCGCCACCGAAGATCGTGCCGAAGTTTAGCGTCGCTTTGCCATGGAGCTCAGCGATTTTCGCGTCAAAGAGCCGCCTATATGCGGTGACAAAGTGCGCTGCTGCCTCGACCGCGTTGGGCTGGTGCGATTCCTCCCACGAGTGCCCACCCGGACCGTCTAACTCGACCAGGTAACGAGCCGAACCGACGCCCGTGATGTTGACCCGGCCGAGGTAGTTGCCCTCGAGCGCGATGACGTAGGCAAAGGTTGCTGGTGGATTGTCGAGCAGATTGATGACTCCGTTGAGGTTGCCTAGCCCTTCTTCACCAACCGTTGCTGCGATCCAGAGAGGCGAGTCGAAGTCCGCGGGGAGGATCTCGGTGAGGTGGGTGAGCGCGGCAAGGGCGACGCTGTCGTCGCCGACACTCGGGCCGGTCAAGATATTGCCGTCGAGATGGGTTTCGTGCAGCACATCGCGATCGAACACGGTGTCGAGGTGCGCGCAGACCAGCACTGCGGGCCGGGTGGAGCCGATACCCCGGATTTGGCCGATCACATTGCCGACTTGATCGGTATGGAGTGAACTCACTCCGAGCTCTTCCCACCACTGCAGTAGCGCCTGTGCTCGATCGCTCTCATCGAACGTGGGGGCTGGCGTCTGGGTCAGCTCGATGGTGCGCGCAACGATGGTCTCGACAGTGCTTGAATGCGCAGACGTCATGTGGCTACCTCCACTATGCCTGCGTTCGAAAGTTCGGTGATCTCAGCTAGGTCATAGCCAAGACCAAGGAGTAATTCACTGGTGTGCTCCCCGAGACGCGGTGCGGCCCTAGGGTAGACCGGCCGTTGCCCTAATGAGAAGGGCGGTGCGACGCACACGTAGGAGCCATCGTCG
Organism: uncultured Actinomycetes bacterium; assembly: GCA_903918645.1. GTDB lineage: Bacteria > Actinomycetota > Actinomycetes > S36-B12 > CAIYMF01 > Longivirga. Next base: position 55,987 of record CAIXFH010000100.1, read on the forward strand.
GTAGTCATGCGCTGCAGCATCCCTAGGACTGCGGCGTCCTCTGACTTCAGCACCTGCCCGACATCTGCGACTAATTCCGCTGGAACGCCTTGTGTCTCAAAAGTTGCGACCCACTGCACTGCGGTTGCGCTCGCGAGGGCGGTTTCCAAGTCGTGGGTCAATTCATCGCGATGACGCAGGCGGTCAGCGTTGGTGAGGTAGCGAGGATCGGTGACTAGGTCGGGGCGCCCGATGCTCTGGCACAACTTCTGCCACAGGGTTTCATTACCGGCGCCCGCGAGAACGACGTAGCCAGAAGCAGTTCGGAACGCACCGTAAGGCGCGAAGCTTGGGGAGTGACTGCCCAGTGGTCGTGGGACGTCTCCGGTGTTGTCGATTCCAGTGGCCATGCTGGTTAGTGTGGCCAGGCCGAACTCAAACAGTGATGACGTGACATGACAGCCCAGTGCGGTTCGTTGCCGCGAGATGAGTGCAGCGAGGGTTGCCAGAACCGCGCAGACTGCTGAGCCGATGTCGAGTACTGGCGCCCCAACCTTCATCGGTTCGGCGCCTTCGATACCGGTGACACTCATGAGTCCGCTGGCTGCCTGCAGGGTGAGATCGAAGCCCCCCTTACTCGCACGCGGCCCGTCATTGCCATATGCCGATACCGAGAGATAGACCAAGCCGGGGTGGCGTGCGGCGAGACTGTCGTAGTCCAACCCCAGGGAGTTAAGGCTTCCTGGACGTGCATTCTCAGCGAACACGTCTGCCTTCGAGAGGAGGCGCTCGATGACCTCGCGTCCCTGAGCCGATTTCATGTCGACTGCGAGACTGCGCTTGCCAGCGTTGAGACCGACGAACAATGTTGATTCGCCAGCGATCGACGACGTGCCCTGGCCTCGGTACGGGTCACCGCCGCCGGGCGGCTCAACCTTGATGACGTTGGCACCGAGAGAGGACAGCAGCATCGTTGCGTAGGAGCCCGAAACGTACCGGGTGAAATCGACGACCAGCGTTCCATCGAGCGCAAGCGGGGCGGCCGTGGTCACCACGGTTGGGGCTCGCGGTATTCGCCGAACTGACCACGCATTGCGTCGGCGATTTCACCGACGCTGGCCCCTACTCGCGCCGCGTCCAGGATTGAAGGCATGACGTTAGAGCCGCTGCCTGCAGCCTGCACGACCTGCGAAATAGCGGCCGCGACTGCGGCCGGATCGCGCAGGCTCCGGGCACGATCTAGGCGGGCGCGTTGGCGTTCGGCGGCGCTTAGATCGGGAGTGAACAGGGTTGCCGGGACCTCTTCTTCATCGGTGGCGTAGAGGTTGACCCCGACTTTGGGTCGGGAGCCATCTGCGATCGCGCGCGCCTCCGCGTAGGAGTTCTCAGCGATCCAACGCTGGAGAACCCCGGCCGAGATCGCTTCTATCGCTCCGCCTTCGGCTTGAATTTGCTCGAGAATCTCGGTGGCCTTCGCTTGCACCGAATCAGTGAGCGACTCCACGAAGTAGGACCCCGCGAGCGGATCGACAGTGTTGGTGACTCCTGACTCGAGCCCGATGATCTGCTGGGTGCGCAGTGCAAGCCGCACCGATTCCTCTGAAGGAATCTCGTATGCCTCGTCGTAGCCCATGACGTGGATGGACTGAGCACCTCCGAGCACGGCCGCGAGGCACTGCAGTGTTGACCTGACCACATTGTTGAGTGGTTGCTGAGCGGTGAGGGTGGCACCCGAGCAGCCGGAGAAGAACCGAAGCCGGGTCGAGTTTTCATCCTTGGCGCCGTAGCGCTCGGTGGCGATCGTGCACCACATGCGCCGTGCTGCGCGTACCTTTGCGACCTCTTCGAAGAAGTCCATCTGCGAGGCGAAGTGAAACGAGAGCCGTGATGCGAAGGAATCGAAAGGCACTCCGCGCGCGACGAGGTGATCGCAGTATGCGATGGCGTCAGCGAAGGTGAAGGCCAACTCCTGAACTGCGCTGCACCCGGCTTCGCGAGCGTGATAGCCGGTGATGGAGATGGGGTTGAAGCGAGGCAGCGTGGTTGAGCAGTACTCGACTACATCGCATGCAACGCGGACCGATTCCATGGGCGGGAAGATGAACGTCTTACGGGCTAAGAACTCTTTGAGAATGTCGTTCTGCAAGGTGCCCGATAGCGACGCTTGTGCAACGCCCTGTCGTTCGGCAGCCACTAGGTAGAACGCCAAGATGATCGGCGCCGTCGCGTTGATAGTGAAGTTGACCGACAGCTGGTCAAGCGGGAGTCCGTCGAACAGGTCGCACATGTCTTGGGCTGTATCGATAGCAACCCCTACCCTGCCGACCTCGTCTTCGGCGAGTTCGTGGTCGGAGTCAAGGCCAAGTTGCGTGGGCAGATCGAAGGCGACGGAGAGAGCGGTCTGGCCCTGTTCCAACAGGTATCGGTAACGCTGATTGGTGTCTTCCGCGGAGCCGAATCCCGAATACTGACGCATGGTCCAGAGCCGCTCGCGGTACATCTGCTCGTATGGGCCGCGAGTGAATGGCGGCCTGCCAGGTGCGCCAATGCGGGCCGGAGAGTCGGAGGCGATGTCGTCGGACGTGTACAAGGCCTTGACGGGAATCCCTGATTCGGTCTGGCGTTCGGTCGTTGCTCGATTCATGCGTTCGCAGCCTCTCGTGCGCCGAGTGCGAGTTCGCGGACGGCATCGACCATTGCGGCTAAGTCGAATCCGACGGGGAAGACTGCCGCCGCTCCGAGGCGCAGAAGTTCTTGGGCGTCGTCGGCCGGGATCGTTCCACCGACGATCACTGGAACCGACTGGAGCCCGAGTTGATCCCGCTCCGCTATCAGCCGTGCAGTAATGGCTAGGTGTACGCCTGAAAGCACCGAAAGACCAATGAGGTCAACGTCTTCCTGTTGTGCGGCACTCACGATCGAGCTAGCACTCTGCCGCAGACCTAGATAGATCACTTCCATGCCTGCATCGCGCAGAGCCATCCCGACAACCTTGACGCCTCGATCGTGGCCATCAAGCCCAGGCTTGGCTAGCAGGATCCTGGGCTTGCGTGCACTTGATGCCGCTGGCATGACGAATTAGCTCCCGAGCGCTATCGCGCCGAAGTGGGCGTATACGCGGGTCGCTTCGATCAGATCGGTGATCGATAGGTGCTCGTCCGGGCAGTAGACCGGTTCACCGCCTGGGCCGAAGATGACGGTGGGGATCTTGGATCCGAAACTTGCTGTGTCGCCGAGCCAGCCAGCGGCGAACAGCTGCGGCTCGGTCCCGCGCACTTCACGGACTGCCTGAGTCATGACTCGCACTACGTCTGATGCTGGATCGGCTAGGTATCCGGCTTTGACGTCAACGAGTTCGACCGTGGCCCTAAATCTTGGCTCGCGCAGGAGTGTGGCGGCCAAGCACCGGTTGATCTCGGCTTCGACCTGTTCGGTTGTCACCCCTGGTTGCGGGCGGCAGTCGACACGAATGACGCACTCATCAGGAATCATGGACGGGCCGCCCGGAGGCAGCCCGCCGTAGATGCGTCCCGGAGACATATAGGTCTCTGGCCCGAAGAGCGTCACAACTGACGCGTCGAGGGCCGGCAGCAACTTCGATGCGTCGAGTTCGATCACCGCATGTGCGGCCAACATGTTCGCGTTGACTGCGAGCGGCTTGTGACAGGTATGGGCAGATGTTCCCAGGACCGTGATGTCGAAGTAGTAGCGACCGCGGTGGCCCAAGAAGATCTCGTTGTCGCTCAATTCACCGAGCACACATAGGTCGGCTGAGTACTCGTCGAAGTAGGCGATCGATCCGCGCTGATCGCCCATGTGATCCGATACGGCGGCCATAGCCACCGTTCCGTGCAAAGGGACTCCGCTGTCCCTGAGTGCTTCCATGGCCACGATTTGGCACACCAGTGCCGCCTTCATGTCCATGATTCCGTGCCCGTAGACGGCCTCGTCGATGATGTCCCCGGAGTACGGGGTTGTCAGAGACCAACCATGGGACACGGGCTTCGTGTCGATGTGGCCGGTCATGACAACGCGTGGTCCGGCACCGAAGCTCAGTTCGCCGATTGCGTTCGGCCGGTCTGGGAGGACCGGTTGGAGCGCTGTTCGTTCGAAACCTGATTCGCGCATGACCGATTCCAGGAACTGTGCCAATTCGCCTTCTTCCCCAAGCACACTGGGGATTCGGCACACTTGCTGGACGAGGTCGATTAGGCGATCGGTGTTGATCTGGCCGTCAAACATTCTTCACCTCACGTGAGTGCGAACTGCGGAGTCCCTTTGACTGGACGGGCCTTAGGAGAGGAACTCGTTTGTCAGCATGTCGCTGGCAGCGGGCACAGCGTCGATCAGCCCTTGTGCCTTCATGAATGCGCTGAATTCGTCCCACTTGGCGGCGTCCATTTGTCCGAAGCCGGCGGGGTTGTTCAGCAGTGGCAAGGTGGCCGCGATCTGAGCGTTCAGGGCCGGGCCAGAAGTGTCTGCGACGATCCCGGCCATTGCAGCCTCTGCTGCTGCGGGGTCGGCTATCGCCAGCGCAGTTCCCTTAGCCAACGCTGAAAGGAAGTCGCGGACCATCTGCTGGTACTCGGTGTCAGAGGCCAACTTGTCAGAGTTGGCGATGACCACGAGCTCGTCATAGTTGGGTACGCCGGCGTCTGATACCGGGGTGATGGTCGGCTTGAAACCGTCCTGCTGAAGCTGGACACCTTCGATGTTTCCGTAGGCACCGATTACTGCATCGACCTTGCCGGATTCTAAGGCCTGTACCAGTGAGGTCTTGACCGTGACCACATTGACCGACGCTGGGTCGATGTTGTTGGCCTTGTAGACAGCGGAGAGGAAGGCAGTATCAGTCGGTAGGCCAGCGGTACCAATGGTCTTCCCGCCGAGATCGGCGAGGGACTTGATGCCGCTTGTGTCGAGCCAGATCATCGAGTTCAGTGCCGTGGGAATGAGCGCGGCCACGGCCTTGACCTTGAGGCCGGCTTGCATCGAGTAAGGCATCTCGGACTGGTAGCTGATGCCGAGAGCGACCTGTCCGACACTGACCAACTTGGGCGGGTCAGCGGGGTCTGACGGTGGCTGAAGGGTGACGTCGAGGCCAGCAGCTTCAAACAGGCCTTTGGACTTCGTCAGATAGAGCGAGACGTGGTCGGGGTTCGGGAACCAGTCGAGCAGAACCGTGATCGGACGTGCGGGGGCACTTGATGACGGCGCTACCGAATCAGATGCGGTTGGTGATGAGCTGGGGGTTGCTGTTCCGCCGCCGCATGCGGTCAATGCCGCCATAGATGCAACAGTGACTAGCGCAATTGCGGTCGATCTGAGTGAGAGAGATTTCATTACGATCTTCCTTCCTTTGCCCATGGAACAAGGAGGCGCTCGGCCAAACTGACGAGCGCGAACAAGACGACAGAGATGAGCGATAGAAGCAGAATCGCGGCGAACACAAGGGATGTCTGCATCTGTGGGGTGGCCTGGATCATCACGTAACCCAGGCCGTTGCTGCTTCCGGCGTATTCACCGAACACCGCACCGATTGAGGCGTAGGTGGCCGCGACTCGAATACCCGAGAACATCGAGGGGAGAGCCGCTGGGAACTCGACTCGCCTGAAGGTGGACCAAGCAGTGCCGTACAGGGTCTTCATCATTCGTTTCAATTGCGGGTCGACCGATGCGAGTCCATCGATCGTGGTTACGACGATGGGGAAGAAGCAGATGAGTGTCACAAGGAGCACCTTCGGCACGATGTTGTAGCCGAAGATGATGGCCAGGATCGGCCCGATGACGATGATGGGAATGGTCTGAGAACCAATAAGCAGTGGGTAAATCGCGCGTCGGACATGCGGTGAAGCGTGCAGCAGGATCGCGAAGCCAATGCCCGTAATCAGGGACAGTGCAAAGCCAATTGCTACCTCGCTCAGGGTGACCCACGTGGCGCTGGCCAGAGTGGTGTCCCACTTCTTGATCAGGGTCGCGATGATCGACGATGGCGGCGGGAGGATGTAGGCGGGTACTGAGAGGAATCGGCAGGCCAACTCCCAGAACACGACGAGTCCGACGAGGACGCCGATGGCTGGCCCGAGGTTTCGCAGGCGCTCGCGTAACGGAGATCCCTTGTCCTTGCTGCGTTTTGGCGCCGCCTCGGCGAGTCCGCGGCTGGCCCCGTTGTTGCCGTCAACGTTGGACATCAGGCCTCCAACGCATCGAGGACTTCGCCGCGAGCGGCGATGAAGTCGGGTTGCATGACGGCGTCGCGTCGAGTGTTGACCGGTGCTAGCGAGATTGGAATTCGAGCGACGATGCGTCCGGGGCGAGGTGAGATGACGACGACGACATCCGAGAGGAGCACGGCCTCTTCGACGTCGTGGGTGACGAGTAGAACTGTGCGAGGTTCGTCGTCGAGCGCGGACCGAAGCCACTGCTGAACGTCAGCGCGCGTGATGGAATCCAGGGCGCCGAACGGCTCGTCGAGAAGAAGGACATCCTTGCCGGCCACCAAGGTACGCAAGAAGGAAACTCGCTGGCGCATCCCGCCGGAGAGCTCGTAGGGGAAGCGCTGCTCGAATCCACCGAGGCCGAAGCGCTCAAACAGTGGCTCGACGATCGCGTAGGCGTCCCTTTTTGACAGCCCCTTGTTTTCCAGCGGCAGCGAGGCATTAGCCAAGACCGTGCGCCAGGGGAGTAGAAGGTCGCGCTGTGGCATCCACGCGCAGGCCGCCAATCGTTCGGCAGCGCTATGACCACCAAGAACATTGATTGAACCGCTGGTGGGTTCGTCAAGCCCGCAGACCAAGGCGAGCAGTGATGACTTACCGCATCCGCTCGGCCCCACGATGCCCACGCGCTGGTGTCGAGACACGTGCAGATCGATGGCTTCTAGAGCAACGATGTCGCCGAAAGACCGGTTTACCTGAGCAACCGAAATGCCGGTCGCGTCTTCGAGCTCATCCGCTACGTCTGCGTGTCCCACGGTCACCTCGGCTGCTGACTCGGGCGCATGAAATATGAAACATCATGTGCGTTCACTCGTATTCCCAAGATCATGGGGCTTCCCGGCGGCCCCGTCAAGGGGTTACAGTCTGGTTCTCTCGCTTGTTATCAGAGCGATTTGCGCGCTTTCTGCTCTGGGAATCACGGTCACAAGATGATGTATGAGGAGAATCTATGTCAGATCTGCTGAAGCCGGTCACAGCTTTTCTTGCCCGTGATCATGGCTTGTTCATCGGTGGGGACGA
>CAIXFH010000101.1 GCA_903918645.1 uncultured Actinomycetes bacterium
CTCTGCTTAGATCCGATCATGGTCACGACGCCGGAAGTCACTCAGCGACAGTTGCGCGCTTTCGTCGTGCTGGCCGAGGAGTTGCACTTCGGCAGGGCCGCGGCGCGCCTGCATGTGTCGCAACCCGCGCTCTCGGTTGCGATTCAGCAACTTGAGAAGGCCCTGCGCGTCGCGCTGCTGACCCGTTCGACGAGGAGTGTGATCCTCACGCCTGCGGGTGAGGAGTTCCTCACCAATCTTGCCCCTGCCTTAGTTGCAGTCGACAGTGCTCTTGACCTTGCCCGGAGTTGGGCGGAGGGCACGAGAGGGAGATTGCGTCTTGGCTATCTAATTGGTGCTGGATTGGAGAGGCTGCCCAAACTACTGCGGGAGTTTTCCGACGCTTACCCAGACATCCGCGTCGAGACGTTTGAATACGACTTTTCTGATCCTTCTGCCGGACTTGCTTCAGGGGAGGTCGACATCGCGCTGCTCCGGCCCCCACTTGAGGTCAAAAACCTGCGGTTCCTGGAGATCAGTCAAGAGGGCTGGGTGGCGTGTCTACCGGCGGATCACCGGCTAGTTCATCGAAAGTCATTGCGGCTCAGGGAGATTCTGGGTGAGCCGATCGTCGCTGCGCCCCAGAGCGCTGGTAGTTGGCGCGACTATTGGTTAGCGCAGGAGTTTCGCGAAGAGCGGCCGGCCAACATCGCGGCCGAAGCAGCAACGTTCGAGGCTGAGTTCACTGCGGTTGCGCAGGGCAAAGGAATCTCAATCACAGTTGCGACAGCTGCTCTGTATTACCAACGTCCTGGGATTGTTTTCGTGCCGATAGTTGATGCACCTCCCTGCTCGGTCTCGCTGGCCTGGCCTCAACGAGGTCTTGAGCCCGCCGCGGCCCGCTTCGTGAAGTTGGCTCGGGCGAGTGCAGATTTATAGGTAACGGTTATTTATCGATCTGATCTTCGAACTTCCGCTCCGCTAACCCCGCTCCTACAGTCGGCGCATATCTGCACATATGGCGCCTACTAGGAGCGATGCATGACATCGAGTGGTTACACCGACGAAGAGCTAGCGATCGGCCGAGCGGCTATGCTCGGCGGCTGGTCGGAAGGCGAGGGCCAAAAGCCACTCTTCGTTCGTTCTGAGCGCTCCTCGATCTGGGACATTGACGGCCGCGAGTATCTTGATCTCACATCGCAGGCTTGGTCGAACAACATCGGTGCCGGTGACGTTCGAGTGCTCGACGCTGCTGATGCTCAGGCTCGTGAACTCACCCACTTGCGGTCGAACTACGACTCCATCCCGCTTCTCCGTCTGGCAGCGCGTCTCACCGCAACCGCGCCAGACAACTTGAATAAGATCGCTTTCTGCCTGCACGGCAGTCTCGCCGTTGAATCGGCCATCAAGCTGGCCCTGAAGAACGGAAGCCCGAACGGTCAGATCATCGCGTTGAACGATGGTTATCACGGTCGGTCGTTGGCGACCATGGGGCTGAGCTGGTCGCACAGTGAGCGGTCGTTCGACACGATGATCCCTGCGGTCGCTCGCGTTCGTCAGCCCTATGCCTATCGAGCGCCGAAGGGGGTCAGCCCGGCCGAGTGGGCCGCTCGTTGCGCTGACGAACTCCGCGGTGCGATCAAGGGGGCAGCCTTCCGCAAGCCTTCGGCATTCATCATGGAGCCGGTGCAAGGCAACGGCACTCAACTCGATTTCCCGCCCGAGTATTACCAATACGTGCGCGAAATTTGTTCCGAACTCGACGTCCTGCTGATCTTCGATGAGATCCAGACAGGTTACGGACGTACCGGCGAGATGTGGGCGGCTGACTACTACGGAGTTACTCCCGACATCCTGATCTTCGGCAAGGGCGCGGCCGGTGGTTATCCACTGGCCGGCGTTATCGCGCGCGATGATCTGGTTGGCTTCGCCCCCGGTGACGATGCGCTGACATTCGGGCAGTCGCCGGTCAGTCTCGCGGCGGGGCTCGCAACACTCGATGTCTTAGAGGGTGACGGTCTCATCGAGAACTGTGCAGAGATTGGTCGATATGCAACCGCTGCGCTGAAGGGAATGCAGGCTCGTCACGAAATCATCGGAGATGTGCGGTGCCCTGGTCTGCTCATCGGTGTCGAACTCGTGAAAGACCGCGAGACCAAGGAGCCAGCGACTAGCGAGACGATCGAGGTCTATGAGCGAGGCCTTGAGCAAGGGGTCATCTTCGGCTCTACCAAGTACGCCGGGCTAGGCAACGTCATCAAGTTTAAGCCACCACTGTGCATCACCCGGGAAGAGATGGACCGGGCACTCAACGTCTTCGACGACGTCCTC
>CAIXFH010000102.1 GCA_903918645.1 uncultured Actinomycetes bacterium
AACCGAGATTCCGATTGTCGGCTCCTGGAAGCCGACAACGGGCTCGAGCCAGTTGATGATGGTGTCACCGCGAGCGAGCACGAAGCCGCTCACGACCGAGAGCAGAGCAAGAATCAGCAACGGCACGGTCATGATCGCTGGCGACTCGTGCGGGTGTGCGTCGTCCTTCCACCGCGCTTGACCAAGGAAAGTCATCGTGACCAGACGAGTCATGTAGAACGCGGTGATGCCGGCACCAAGCAAGGTCACAAGTCCGACCACAGTGCTGTGCGAGAACGCAGCTTCGATGATTCGGTCCTTGGAGTAGAAGCCTGCGAACGGCGGGATACCCAAGATCGCGAGATAGCCCGCGAAGAAAGTGACCGTGGTAATCATCATCGCGGTGCGAAGGGCACCGTAACGCCGCATGTTTACTTCGTCATTCATCCCGTGCATGACCGAGCCCGCGCCGAGGAACATGGTGGCCTTGAAGAAGCCGTGCGTAAGAAGGTGGAAGATCGCGAAGACGTAGCCCACAGGGCCGAGTCCGGCGGCAAGAATCATGTAGCCGATCTGACTCATCGTGGAACCGGCGAGCGCCTTCTTGATGTCGTCCTTTGCGCAACCGATCACTGCACCCATCAGCAAGGTGATCGCGCCAATGACGATCACCGCTGTTTGAGCGGTGGGAGCCGCGTTGAAGATCGCACCCGATCGAGCGATGAGATAGACGCCGGCCGTAACCATGGTGGCAGCATGGATCAACGCCGAGACCGGTGTGGGGCCTTCCATCGCGTCAAGGAGCCACGACTGCAGCGGGAACTGTGCAGATTTTCCGCAGGCAGCGAGCAGCAGCGCAAGACCAATCAAAGTGAGCGAGGATTCACTCGCCTTGCTGGCGCCACCGAGCACTCCCTCGAACGTCACCGACCCGAACGTGACGAACATGAGCATCACCGCAACTGACATACCCAAGTCGCCAACTCGGTTGACTAGGAATGCCTTCTTCGACGCGACGGCCGCCGTTTCCTTGAAGAACCAGAACCCGATCAGCAAGTAGGACGCCAGGCCAACGCCTTCCCAGCCGACATAAAGCAGGAGGTAGTTGTCGGCGAGAACAAGTAGGAGCATCGAGGCGATGAACAGGTTGAGGTAACCGAAGAATCGACGTCGCTCAGGGTCGTGGCTCATATAGCCAACGGAGTAGATGTGAATCAACGTGCCGACACCGGTGATCAGCAAGACGAACGCCATCGACAGTTGGTCAAGTCGCAGGTCGAAGGGCACCTTGAAAGTGCCGACGTCAATCCAGTTGAACAGATGCTGGTGGACAGACCGTTCCGCGGCTGACCGAGCAGCCATCGCGAAGAACAGGAAGGCGGCCAGCACGAACGAGGCGGCTGACATGACAACGCCGAGCCAGTGGCCCCAGGCATTGCTGCGACGTCCGAGCAACAGCAAGATCGCCGCGCCTAGCAGCGGCAGTGCAATCAGCAACCACATGTAGGTGAACGTGCCAGTTGCGGCGACGGTCGACTCCACCGCGAGGGCGGCAGAACGTGAGAACGGTGGCACGTCTGACCCCTCAGTACTTCAGCAAGTTGGCTTCGTCGACCGAGGCCGACCGGCGGGTACGGAAGATCGTCATGATGATCGCAAGACCCACCACGACTTCGGCAGCAGCGACCACCATGACGAAGAAGGCGATGACCTGTCCGTCGAGGTTTCCATTGATACGCGAGAACGAGACAAACGCGAGGTTGCAAGCGTTAAGCATGAGCTCGACACACATGAACATCACGATGGCGTTGCGTCGGACCAAAACGCCCACTGCGCCAAGGCTGAACAGGATCGCCGACAGGTAGAGGTAGTTGGCCGGGTTCACGACTCGTCCTCCGGTGTTGCGCTGGGAATGGTCGACTGGCCCGCGGCGAGTGCGTTGATCTGAGCGGCGTCCTCGTGGTGATCGCCGGCGGCAGTGCTGACTCCGCGCAGCGACTCAGGCACCGATCGATCAGTGGGGTTACCGTCGGGGAGCAACGCGGGAGTTCCGATGGCATTGTGACGCGCGTACACGCCCGGTCCAGGAAGGTTCTGCGGCTCGCCCGAACGCACCCGAAGTTCGGAGAGTTCACGCTGAGTCTTACGCGGCGTGTGCCGCTCGCGGTGGGCCATCATCATCGCGCCAAGCGCGGCCGTGATGAGCAGAGCAGACGTCGCCTCGAAGGCCAGTAAGTAGCGGCCGAAGATCAGATGCGCGATGCCCTCGACGTTGCCGCCGTCGATGGTGTTGGCGTCGTCGAGGCCCTGTGCGGAACTAAAGGTCAGCGAGCCAAAGCCAACCAGCAGCAGACCGAGGAATCCCAAGCCGATCAGTACCGCGGCAAGGCGCTGACCCTTGATGGTCTCGACGAGGGAATCGGTGGAATCCACGCCGATCAGCATGAGCACGAACAAGAACAGCATCATGACGGCGCCGGTGTAGACCACGATCTGCGTCATGCCTAGGAACGGTCCGCTCTGGGCGACGTAGAGCACAGCCAGGCTGATCATGGTTGAGGCGATGAACAGCGCACTGTGTACCGCCTTGGGTGAGGCGATCATTCCGACAGCACCGACGACAGCGACGACAGCGCAGACCCAGAACACGACCTGTTCGCCGGTATTGCCCGACAGATCAACTACCGCAAGCAATCCGGTCATCCGCGGACCTCCGGGCTCGCCGGCATACCGAGCCAGGTCCCAAGCCTGCGAGCATCTGCCTCGCCCGCCTGTACCGCCACGGCTCCGGTGACCTTGCCCAGGTAGTAGTCGGTCTCGGTGGTTCCAGGCACCATCTGGTGCGGCGGCGCGACCATCCCAGCGAGCATCGGCCCAAGCAAGTCCTGCTTTTCGTAGATCAGCGAGGCACGGTTGTCATCGGCCAACTCGTACTCGTTGGTCATTGTCAGGGCGCGAGTGGGACACGCTTCGATGCACAGTCCGCAGAAGATGCAGCGCAGGTAGTTGATTTGATACACGCGTCCGTAACGCTCGCCCGGACTGAAACGCTCTTCGTCAGTGTTGTTGGCACCTTCGACGAAGATCGCATCGGCTGGGCAAGCCCAGGCACACAGCTCGCAGCCAATGCACTTTTCGAGCCCATCGGGATGACGGTTGAGTTGGTGCCGACCGTGGTAGCGCGGCTGGGTGGGGCGCTTGTCCTCGGGGTACTGCTCAGTGGTGACCTTGCGGAACATCTGGCGAAAGCTCACTAAGAATCCGCGGAAGAATCGGCGCTCGTCACTCATGGGTATCCCCTTCACCCTCTGGCCTGATATCGCTCGGCTCAATGACCGAGGCCGTAACTATGGCTTTCGCGCGGCGGGTCACCGGGAACTCCTGACCAGGCAGCGGCGGTACTGGATAGCCACCGGCGTATGGATCGAACCGCGGCGGGGCAACTGCAGTGTCGTCGGGCCCGCGACGCAGGTCGAGAAGGTAGGTGACCGCTGCCACGAGGAACAGGGCAACACCTAACCAGATCAGCGTCGTGCGAAGGTCGGTGCCGTACTCATTGCGGATCCCTCGCCATGCAGACACCAGCAGGATCCACACGATCGAAACCGGGATGAGGACCTTCCAGCCAAAGCGCATGAACTGGTCGTAGCGCAGCCTCGGCAAGGTTCCGCGAAGCCAGACGAACACGAACAAGATCACAAAGATCTTGGCCAGGAACCACAGGATCGGCCACCAGCCTTCATTGGCACCAGGCCACACGGTCGAGATAGGCGCAGGCGCACGCCATCCACCGAGGAACAGCGTGGTTGCCACGGCAGCAACGTTGATCATGTTGACGTACTCGGCAAGGAAGAACATTGCCCAGCGCAAACCCGAGTATTCAGTGTGGAATCCGGCCACGAGCTCGCCTTCGGCCTCGGGGAGGTCGAAGGGCGCACGGTTGGTCTCGCCGACCATTGAAATCAGGTAGATGACGAATGAGGGAAGCAGTAGAACGCCGTACCACCAGTCGATCTGCCCGGCAACGATCTGCGAGGTGGACATCGATCCGGCGTAGAGGAAGACAGCGACGAACGACAGGCCCATCGCGATTTCGTAAGACACCATCTGCGCACTCGAGCGGAGCCCGCCGAGAAGGGAGTAGGTGGACCCCGATGACCAGCCAGCCAGGACGATGCCGTAGATGCCGACCGACGCGATCGCCAGGATGTACAACGTTGAGACGGAGAAGTCAGTGAGCTGCAAGGGGGTCTCGACCCCGAAGATGCTGACCACAGGGCCGATCGGGATCACGGCGAATACGAGCATCGCTGCAGCGGCCGCAATGATTGGTGCCAACAGGTAGACCACCCGGTCGGCGTTCGCTGGCGTGATGCCTTCCTTCAACGCCAGCTTGATGCCATCAGCTAGCGGCTGAAGCAAACCCAGCGGACCAACTCGGTTGGGGCCGGACCGTTGCTGCATCCGCGCGACGACACGGCGCTCGAACCACGTGGTGAACAGTGTGAGCAAGACCAAGGCGATGAACAGAACGAGCGCCTTGATGATGATCAGCCACAACGGGTCGTGGCCGAAGATCGCGAGATCGCCGTAAGCCGGGGCGGGATTCACTCGGCACCTGCACTGATCTGCACGAGGTCGCCATGGCCAGCGCCCAGTGTGCTTGCAGGAGTAGACGATTCGGAATTCGCTGGGATCCACACGACGTCATCAGGCATCACAGTGATGAGCAGGGGCAGCGTGATCGAACCAGCATCGGTGGACACCGTGAGTTCGGCGCCGCCGACGGCACCGATCGAAGCGGCTGTCGCAGCGGAAAGTCTGGCAACCGCGGTTCGCGCGGTAGCAGCGAGGTAAGGGTCGCCCTCCTGGAGGAGCCCACGATCTAGCAGCTGGCGCCAAGTCGCCAAGACCGCGCTACCGAGTTGGGGTACCGAGTAATCCCCCGGGTCTACAGCCGGCTCATCTACGCGAGCCCCCTGCCATTGACCTAGGGCATCGAGATCGGCACGCAGAGAAGCAACATCGCCACGACCAAAGTCAACGTCAACCTCGGCAGCGAGCATCGCGAGAACGCGAGAGTCAGGCATCGTGAGCGCATCGCGGAACACGGCACCAAACTCGCGAAGGCGGCCTTCCCAATCGACGAACGATCCAGCCTTCTCGGCAACAGTTGCTACTGGGAGTACGACGTCGGCGCGCTCAGTGACTGCGGAGTGTCGTTGCTCGAGCGATACGACGAAAGGCACGGCATCAACTGCCGCAAGGAAGGCAGCGGCATCGGCGAGGTCGTCGGCTTCGACACCGGCCACAAGCAATGCGGCGATCGTTCGCTGCACCTTGGTGGGATCGGCAGCTGCTGCGATGGCAGCGTTGTCGGCGAGCACCGTGGCAACGACGGCAGTGAGATCGAGACCGGCCGTCTCGGGAAGTGCGGCCGCGGCAATGCCCCACACGGTCGCAACCTCGGCGCGCGCAGCCGTGTCGTTGAGGGGACGTCCACCTGGCAAAATACCAATGAGCGCACCGGAATCCAGGGCACCACGATCGCCGGCGCGACGCGGAACCCACGCCAGCCGCGCGCCAGTAGCGGCCGCCACTCGGATGGCCGCAGAGAGCGCGCCAGGCGACTGCGCCAAACGCTCACCAACGAGCAACACAGCTGCTGGCTCGCGCAGCAGCCGAGCCGCATCTGCCAGATCGCTATCGCCCGTTGCATCGATCAGCGAATTGAGCGTGCTGGCCTCAGCGCCCGGAACGGTCAAAAGCGCTTTACCCGAAGCCTTCGTGACGCCGGCGGAGGCAAACGCTGCGATCGAGAACAGCCGAAGGCCAGCACGCGCGGCCTTGCGCAGACGCAGGAACACGATGGGAGCTTCATCTTCGGCGTCTAGGCCGGCGAGCACGACGACCGGCGCCTTCTCGAGATCGGCATACGTGAGGCCAAGACCCGAGCCAGCAACAACTGCGGCGAGGAATGCGGTCTCCTCGTCGGATGTAGGACGAGAACGGAAGTCAATGTTGTCGGTGCCGAGGACGAGTCGAGCGAACTTGGCATAAGCGTAGGAGTCTTCGCGGGTGAGACGACCACCAGTGAAGACAGCCGTGCGAGCACCTGCCGCAGCAAGACCCGCTGCAGCAATACTGATCGCCTCCGGCCATGACGCAACGACGAGTTCACCGCTCGCGTCACGAACGAGCGGATAGTCGATACGACCCTGATTCTGGTAGCCGAACGCGAAGCGGCCCTTGTCGCAGTTCCACTCTTCGTTGACTTGCGGCTCATCGGATGCGAGGCGGCGCAACACGGTGGAACGACGCACGTCGGTACGCAACCCACAGCCAGCGGCACAGTGCTCGCACACCGACGGGGTCGACACAAGATCGAACGGACGAGCCCGGAATCGGTACTTGGCACTGGTCAGTGCGCCGACCGGACAGATCTGCACTGTGTTGCCCGAGAAGTACGAGTCGAACGGGGTGTCGTCGCCGATTCCCACCTGTTGATTGGCACCGCGATCGAGCAGGTCGATGAACGCATCACCAGCGATTTGGTCGGCGAAGCGTGTACAACGAGCGCAGGACACGCAACGCTCGCGGTCAAGCAGGATCTGCGCGGAAACGTTGATGGGCTTGGGGAAAGTGCGCTTGACACCGTCGAAGCGAGTCTCACCTCGGCCGTGCGACATGGCCTGATTTTGGAGAGGGCACTCGCCACCCTTGTCGCAGATCGGGCAGTCAAGCGGGTGATTGATGAGCAGCAGCTCCATCACACCCTGCTGCGCCTCATCAGCGATCGGCGAGGTGACCTGCGTGCGCACCTTCATGCCTTCGCTGGCAACAACCGCGCATCCTGGTTGCGGCTTGGGCTGGCCCTCAATCTCAATGAGGCACATGCGACATGCCGCGACCGGATCAAGCAACGGGTGATCGCAAAAGCGTGGGATCGCAATGCCGAGTTGCTCGGCCGCACGGATCACCAAGGTGCCCTTGGGAACTGTGATCTCGATGCCGTCGACGCTGAGCGTTACGAGGTTCGTGGGCGCAGTAGCGGGGGTCGGTGGGCCCGACGTGGTGACAGTCATCGGGCGATCGCTCCCGCAAAAACAGTGGACGCAAGGGGATCGAACAACTCGTCGGCCCGCGTGTGGGTTCCCGCAATGAACTCGTCACGGAAATACTTCAGAGCGGGCGCGTATGGCGTGGCCGCAGCATCGCCCAGCGCACAGAACGACCTGCCCGCGATCTGCTTGCAGATCTCGTCGACGCGTTCAATGTCGGTAAGTGCCGCAGTGCCTTCCTCAAAACGCACTAGCAACTGGTCTAACCAGAAGGTGCCTTCACGACAGGGTGTGCACTTTCCACACGACTCGTGCTTGTAGAAGTGGATCCATCGGCTGATGGCACGCACCACACTCGTGGTTTCGTCGAAGACCATCGGGGTTCCGGTACCGAGCATCGTGCCAAGCCCAGCCATGTCCTCATACGTGAGCGGAGTATCAAGATGCTCGGGCATCAGCATCGGTACCGATGAGCCACCGGGGATCCAGAACTTGAGCTGGTGACCAGCGCGTACACCGCCGGCGTACTCGAGGAGCTCACGCATCGTGGTACCAAGCGGGGCCTCGTAGATTCCCGGACGCTCAACGTGCCCAGACACCGCAAACAGCTTGAATCCAGGGCTCTTTTCGGTACCGAACTGCTTGAACCAGTCGGGACCGTTGCGAACGATCGTGGGGATGTTCGAGATGGTCTCGGCGTTGTTGATGACGGTGGGAGACGCGTAGAGACCGGCAACCGCGGGGAAGGGCGGCTTGAGGCGCGGTTGCCCG
This sequence comes from uncultured Actinomycetes bacterium, assembly GCA_903918645.1. Taxonomy (GTDB): domain Bacteria; phylum Actinomycetota; class Actinomycetes; order S36-B12; family CAIYMF01; genus Longivirga. The sequence continues at coordinate 7,812 of CAIXFH010000102.1, forward strand.
CGGCGTCCCTCGAGGGAATCAAGCAGCGCTGTCTCCTCACCGCAGATGTAGGCACCAGCACCAGCGTGCACCACGATCTCGAGGTCGAAGCCAGACCCGAGAATGTCGGCGCCTAGGAATCCGGCGTCGTAGGCCTCGCGCACAGCTGCGGCGACCCGACGAACCACATGCGGGACCTCGCCACGGATGTAGATGAACGCATGGTTGGCCCGGATCGCGTACGCGGCCAGGATGCAGCCCTCAACTAACGAGTGCGGATTCATCATCATGAGCGGAATGTCTTTGCAGGCACCGGGTTCTGACTCGTCGGCATTCACGACCAAGTAGTGCGGCTTGCCATCGTTCTGAGGGACAAACCCCCACTTCATACCGGTCGGGAATCCTGCACCCCCACGACCACGCAGGCCGGATTCCTTGACGAGTGCTATGACGTCATCGGGGTGCACAGCGAGGGTAACGGGCACCATGTCGTAGCCACCGTGGCGACGATAACCATCGATGGTGTGACAGTCGGGCTCGTCCCAGTGCGCGGTGAGGATTGGAGTGAGCGGCATCGATCAGCCCGCCGACTTCGCTGCAGCTACGGCGACTAGCGGTGACTCCGCTGGGCCAGCAGGTGCTGCCATGTCGTGCTGCTGCGCATAGGTCAGGCCAGCGTTCATGCGAGTGTCGGTACCGCCCTGGCCAGCCAGGCCATCGTCGAAACCAGCGAGGGTGCGCTCGATCTCGACGAACGTGCCGATTCGCGGACCACGAGTTGAGAAGACTTCCTCACCCGCACGCAACTTCTCGATGACCTCGATAGCCCGCGGCACATCCATGTCGTCGAGGAACTCCCAGTTGGCAGTCATGACCGGCGCATGCGTGCACGCCGCCTGGCATTCAATGCGCTCGAGTGAGATGGCACCGTCAGCGGTGACCTCGTCATGCCCAATGCCGAGGCGCTCGGAGAGGGCAGCCCAGATCGCATCTCCACCGAGTACGGCGCACAACGTGTTAGTGCAGACACCGACGTGGAAGCGACCGACCCGATGCCGCTTGTACATGGTGTAGAACGTGGCAACCCCGGCAACCTCCGCGGTGGTGAGCCCCAGGATCTCGGCGCACAAAGCAATGCCATCAGGGGTCACCGAACCTTCTGCAGCCTGAACCAGATGCAGCATTGGCAATAGCGCCGAGCGGCCCTGCGGGTAGCGTCCCGCGAGTTCGGCCGCGTCAGCGCGCGTCTGCTCGGTCAGTGCCATCTCGTCTCTCTCTATCGTCTGCGTCGCGGACCTAGCGGTCCACGCCGCCCATCACGGGGTCGATCGACGCCACAGCGCCGATCACGTCGGCAACTTGTCCGCCTTCACACATAGCAGCGGTGGCTTGCAGGTTGTTGAACGAAGGATCACGGAAGTGCACGCGGTACGGGCGAGTTCCACCATCGCTGACGATGTGCACGCCGAGTTCGCCACGAGGTGCCTCGATGGTCGAGTACACCTGGCCCGCAGGTACGGCAAAGCCCTCGGTGACCAACTTGAAGTGATGGATGAGTGCTTCCATCGACTCGCCCATGATGTGCCGGATGTGCTCGAGAGAGTTGCCCATTCCATCGCCGCCGATCGAGAGCTGCGCTGGCCAGGCGATCTTCTTGTCGGCGACCATCACCGGCCCCGGCTCAAGCATGTCGAGCGCCTGCTCGACGATTCGGATCGACTGGTTGATCTCTTCGAGACGGACTAGGAAACGTCCGTACACATCGCAGGTATCAGCGGTAGGTACGTCGAAGTCGAAACGCTCATAGCCGAAGTACGGCTGAGCTTTACGGACGTCGTAGGGAAGACCAGCGGCTCGGAGAACCGGCCCGGTGATACCAAGGGCCATGCAGCCGGAGAGGTCGAGATACCCAATGCCAGATGTGCGGTCTTTCCAGACCCCGTTGTCGACGAGTAACTGCGGCACCCCATCCAACTGCTTCGGCAGAATCCGCATCACCTCGCGAATCTTCTCGACGCCACCTTCGGGAATGTCTTGTGCCACACCGCCTGGGCGGATGAACGCGTGGTTCATGCGCAAGCCTGTGATCATTTCGAGGAGGTCGAGAACGAGCTCACGATCGCGGAACCCATTGGTCATCGCGGTGAGTGCACCCATCTCGAATCCACCGGTTGCTAGGCAGACGAGGTGCGACTGGATGCGGTTCAACTCAAGGGTGATGATGCGAACCAGTTGCGCGCGATCAGGGATGTCGCCGGTAATGCCAAGCAACTTCTCGACCGCGTGAACGTAACCGGCTTCATTTGCAATCGGCGCAAGGTAATCCATGCGCGTGACGTAGGTGACTGCTTGGGTCCAGGTGCGGTACTCAAGGTTCTTCTCGATACCGGTGTGCAGGTAACCAATGCTGCATCGAGCCTCGGTCACCGTCTCGCCGTCGAGTTCAAGAATGAGTCGCAACACACCGTGTGTAGAGGGGTGCTGCGGGCCCATGTTGACGACGATGCGTTCCTTCTCGCCTTCTGGCGGAGCGAGAACGGTGTCCCAGTCAGCACCAGTGACGGTGTAGACGCGACCATCGGTTGTGTCGTACGCACCGGCGTAAGGATCGCCCTCAGCACCGGCACCTTCACCGATGATCTCGGCATATGACTCTTCGTATGTGACGTCAGGCATCAGGCGTACGACCTCCGCTGATCGGGCGGCGGAATGGTGGCGCCCTTGTATTCGACGGGGATGCCACCGAGGGGGTAGTCCTTGCGCTGCGGGTGCCCCGGCCAGTCATCCGGCATCAAGATCCGGGTGAGGCCAGGGTGAGCGTCGAAGACGATTCCAAACATGTCGAAGGCTTCGCGCTCGTGCCAGTCGTCGGCCGGGTAGACCGACACGATGCTGGGCACATGCGGGTGTGCTTCCGACGCCGACACCTCGACCCGAATTCGGCGATTGTGCGTGATCGACAGGAAGTGCCACACCGCATGGAGTTCGCGACCGGTCATGTGTGGGTAGTGAACTCCGCTGACACCCGTGCAGATCTCGAAGCGCAGCGCGGGTTCGTCGCGAAGACGCGCGACGAATGCGAGCAGATGATCGGGGCGCACATGGAAGGTGATCTCATCGGCCTGTAGCACCACGGCCTCGACCGCGATGTCGAAACTGATGGAGTCGTCGTGCAGCGCGAGGTCGAGTTCGTCGGCAATCTCGTCAAACCAACCACCGAAGGGTCGCTGCGCGGAAGAGGGCATCTCGATGCGACGAACGATGCCACCGTAGCCGGATGTGTCGCCGCCACTGCTGCCACCGAACATGCCACTGCGCACGTCGACGAGCGGCATGGTGGTGGTACCTGCTGGCACTATCTCGACAGCCGGATCTGGGGTTTGGGTCACCGCAGCAAGCCGTTCATCTGTGATGTGGGTGTGGCCGCGAGTGCGATCTCTTCGAGCTCAGTGATCTCGCGCTCGCGGTTGACGCCAAGCTTCTTCTCACGGGCCTTGTCATGGATCTTCAAGATGGCGTCGAGCAACATCTCTGGACGAGGCGGACAGCCTGGTAGGTACATGTCGACGGGAACGATGTGGTCGACGCCCTGGACGATCGCGTAGTTGTTGAACATGCCGCCGCTGGAGGCGCAAACACCCATCGCGAGAACCCATTTGGGCTCTGGCATCTGGTCGTAGATCTGGCGCAGCACTGGTGCCATCTTCTGGCTCACGCGTCCGGCGACGATCATCAGGTCTGCCTGACGCGGCGACGCGCGAAAGACCTCCATGCCAAAGCGCGCGAGATCGTATCGCCCTGCGCCGGTAGACATCATCTCGATCGAGCAGCAGGCCAAGCCGAAGGTCGCGGGCCACATCGACCCAGCGCGCGCGTAGCCAGCGAGCTTCTCAACAGTGGTGAGGAGCACGCCGCTGGGAAGGCTCTCTTCCAATCCCATGACTAGAACTCCCCTCGCTCGGATGTCGCGGTGCGGCCTTGTGATGAATGCATGACTAGTCCCATTCCAAGCCACCGCGACGCCACACGTAGGCGTAGACAACGAGGACAGTGAGGATGAATAGCGCCATCTCGATCAAGCCGAACAGACGCAACTTGTCGAAGGCCACCGCGAACGGGTAGAGGAAGACGATTTCGATATCGAAGACAATGAAGAGCATCGCGGTGAGGTAGTACTTGATGGGGAAACGACCACCACCGATGGGCTGGGGTGTCGGGTCGATCCCACACTCGTAGGAGTCAAGACGAGCCCGGTTGTAGCGACGCGGGCCAATGGCAACGGGAGCCAACACACTACCAACGGCGAAGAGGGCTCCGAGAATGCCGATCACCAGGATTGGCAGGTAGATCTCGCCCACTACTGGTGCCCTCTCACTTGGTTGTCGAACCGGGATGATCTTAGTAGGGACACGGCCTGCGCCATGAGCCCGCCCTAGGCAGTTGGAGCAATCTTGGTGAGAGCGTTGACGATGCGGTCAACTGGCTGTCCACCGCGGGGATCTCGCAGGTTCGAGAGCATGGTCATCGTGAACTTCATCAGCAGGGGTCGAGACAATCCCTTCTGCGTGCACAGCCGCATGATCTCGGGGTTGCCGATCATCTTCACGAACACGCGGCCGAGGGTGTAATACCCGCCGTACTCCTGCTTTAACCTTCGCGGGTAATCGCCGAGCGCCTTTTCGCGAGAGTCAGCAGTAGGACGACGCAGCGCCTGCGACATGACCTCGGCGGCAACCTGGCCCGACTCCATGGCGTAAGCGATGCCCTCGCCGTTGAAGGGATTGATCATGCCGCCGGAATCACCGACGAGCAGCAAGCCATCTGCGTAGTGCGGTTTGCGGTTGAACGCCATCGGCAGCGCGGCACCGCGCATCTGATCGGTACGGGACTCCTCGGAGAATCCGTAAGAATCGTCGGCGCGATCGATCCAGCGCTGCATCAGCGCCTTGTAGTCGACCTTGCCAAACGCCGGACTCGAATCCAAGATCCCAAGGCCGACGTTGACCGTGCCGTCGCCCATCGGGAAGATCCAGCCGTAACCGGGGAGCAGTTTGTCGCCGTCCCAGAGTTCGAGGTGGCTCTCGAGCCAGGGATCACTGCCGAACGGGCTGCGGTAGTACGTGCGCACCGCGACCCCCATCGGACGATTCTCCAGGCGTTCGCGCCCGGCCGCCACCGACAGCCGGCTCGAATTACCATCTGCCGCAACAACAATCGGCGCACGGTAAGTGACTTCGGCCTGCTTCTTGCCCGCGTCATCGGTGGTGCGTGCGGTGACACCGATGATGCGTCCGGTGCGATCGTCGCGGATCGGGCCAGTGACCGACGTGCGCTCGATGACTCGGGCACCTGCTTTTTGCGCCTGCCGGGCGAGGATCTCGTCGAAGTCTTTGCGGGTGCGTGTGAGCCCGTAGTTGGGGAAGGTGGCGAGGTCTGGCCAAGGCATCTCAAGACGGTGTCCGCCGCCAATGATGCGCAGCCCAACATTGTGCGCCCAGCCGGCCTCGGGGCTGATATCGATGTCCATCTCGATGAGTTGCTTCACCGCACGAGGAGTGAGGCCATCGCCGCAGACCTTCTCTCGCGGGAAGGTCGTCTTCTCGAGCACGAGCACATCGAGCCCGCGCTGAGCGAGGTGATAGGCGGTAGCGGAACCACCAGGACCGGCGCCGACAACGATGACGTCGGCGTCGTAAGAGATCTGCGTAGTTGTACTCACAGGGTCAAGAATCCTCGAGGCTTTGCGAAAGCGCGCGTGCGCTTGTGAATTAGTTCACGAGAGCGGCCCCAGCCTACCGCTCCGTCGGCTCGATGGAGCCTCGGGTCGGAATCGAGTCCTCATCGACTACAGATCGGTTTGTCGCGGCGATTGATCCTTGTGGGCGAGATCGATCGGCCAACGTTGCCTAGCCAGCCGGATAGGTGGGCGACAGCCGAGTGCCTGGTTCGGGTCACTCAGCGAGCAATAGACAACACTGCGAGTTGAGGTGGACGGTATGTCCCTTTCTCAGTTGCTCTCGATCACTGTTACCGCCGGTGCCATCGTCATCGGTGGGATTGCTACGGCTACCGCTGCCAGCTCGAGTTCGAGTTTGGCCGTCTGTGTGAAATCTGGCTCGACCGTACTGGCACCTAAGGGAGCCACCTGCCCAAAGGGCTACAAGCGCATGGTGATTTCGGGTGCTCGAGGGCCAGCAGGTGCCGCGGGCGCAAGTGGCGCCGCGGGCGCAAGTGGCGCAGTTGGTGCCGTGGGCGCAGCGGGCGCGGCGGGCACCGATGGACGCGATGGCAGAGACGGGCTGCCAGGTGCTGACGGGCGCGATGGGCTGCTCGGTGCGGCGTGATGGCCCGGCGCCGACGGCAACAACGGGTTCGACGGAAGGGATGGCCTCCCGGGCGCTGCCGGCCGTGATGGCACCGATGGGCTACCCGGTGCTGACGGATTGCCCGGGGCCGATGGGCTACCCGGCGCCGACGGAGTCGCTGGCCCCACCGGATTGCGCGGTGCCTCTGGTGTTCCCGGTGCTGACGGCAGCGCCGGCAGAGACGGCATGGACGGGAGAGACGGCCTACCCGGTGCCGACGGAGTTGCTGGGCCTACCGGGTTGCGCGGTGCCTCTGGTGTACCGGGCGCTGATGGGATCGACGGGAGAGATGGCATACCAGGCGCTGCCGGACGAGATGGCCTGCCCGGTGCTGACGGGCTGAACGGAACAGATGGCTCGCCTGGAGCCGACGGCGTTGCTGGCGCTACCGGACCTCAGGGTCTGCCCGGTGCCACTGGGCCAGCCGGGCATGACGGCGCGGACGGCCTTGGCCCGGCCTATCTCGACACCGGCGATGCCACCGCGTACACAGCAAGCGACACCCACACCCTTGCTTCCGTCTCCCTACCCCCAGGCACCTACACGTTGCAAGCAAGTGTCTTCGTGACGAATGGCACATCATCGACTGCTATATCAACGCTGACATGCAGTTTCCAACCTGGGAACGGAGCATCCGTTTCAACCCCAAGCCTTCCTGTGGTGAAGGATCCCGAGACCAGCCTCAGGGACGACGTGGTCAATTTCCCAGTCGGGGTTGTGATCAGTGGAAACGCAAACTCAAACTCAACCGTTTCATTCACATGCAGTTCAACCAGCTCGACGGGGCTGACGCTGACGGGGACATTGCTGGCGCTGCGCGTCTCGTCCGCAACGGTTACCTAGGCCCCAACCAGTATGACGAACTGAGACAAGCTCGCTCTGGGAGGGATTGGGCCACTCTGGGACCAACCTGAAACCACTTTGGGACCACTCTTGGGCCGGTCTGAGCTGGGAAGCGCCAACACACCGCCGACGCACCGGCAACGCGCTACCAACGAGATGTGCGACACGTTAGGTCGGTATCGGGCTGCCGATTTGGGTGATCGCACCTAGCCTGAACACCGTGACTACCGCACCGCACGTCGTCCGGGCTCATCCGGGCACCGTCCGCACCGTGGTAATCCCGGCGGAGATCGCCAACCGACCACTGCTCTCACTGTTGCCGGCGAGCTTGCATGCAAGTGCGAGCTATAGCTCCTGGGTCACCACCGACTCACATGGAGTCGACACCGGCTTGGTCGGCTGGGGCGAAGCCGTGCGCGCAGAATTCGTTGGCCCAGAGCGCTTTTCGCGTGCGCAACGTTGGTGGTCATCCTGGATTGCCGATCTTGAGATCGACGATCCGTTGGGCATTCCCGGGTCAGGGCCGGTGGCATTCACCAGTTTCGCGTTCGACCCAGTGCCCGGTACGTCGGTGGCGATCGTTCCCAGTGTCGTCATCGGCCGACGCGAGGGCATCACCTGGCTCACCGTCGCTGCAACTAGTTCGCGCAGTGCGCAGCAGATCGTCGCCAACACTCTGGCCAGTATGGCCGCGCCGGCTGCTGTTCCCACGCCGTCCGCCGGTGTCACGTTCACCGACGGCTCACTTCCAGTGGCGCAGTGGCGCTCAGCCATCGACGAAGCAGTGCGCCGGATCGATGTCGGCGAACTCGACAAGGTCGTACTCGCGCGCGACATCGTTGCGACGGCCGATGCGCCGATTGATGCACGCTACGTGCTGTCCAGACTTGCCTCGAGCTACCCGTCGTGCTGGACGTTCAGTGTCGATGGGTTGCTCGGCGCCACACCGGAGATGCTGGTTCGACGGATCGGCGACACCGTAACCTCACGCGTTCTTGCCGGTACCGTTCGCCGCTCATCCGACGCCACCTCTGATGCATCACTGGCGGAATCGCTTCTCGCATCAGCGAAAGATCATGCCGAGCACGGGTACGCGGTGCAATCAGTTGCGCGCGCGCTCGCGGCACACTGCACCGACCTCGACGTGCCAACCACTCCCCGGCTGTTGCGCCTCGCAAATGTGCAGCACCTAGCCACCGATGTTTCTGGTGTCCTGGCCGATGGTGCACCCGCTCTCGCGTTGGCGGCCTCACTACATCCGACAGCCGCCGTCTGCGGCACCCCGACCGAGCGAGCATTTGCGGTGATCCGCGAGCTTGAGGGCATGGACCGTGGCCGCTACTCAGGGCCTGTGGGCTGGATCGACTCTCGCGGCGACGGAGAGCTGGGCATTGCGCTGCGTTGCGCCCAGATGGAAAGTGATCGTCAACTTCGCTTGTTCGCTGGCTGCGGGCTCGTGTCTGGCTCCGAAGCCGACTCCGAACTCGCTGAATCGTCAGCGAAGTTCATGCCGATGCGCGATGCGCTGGAAGCACCGCAGTAACGCAGTAACGCAGTAAGCGCAGTAAGCGCAGTAAGCGCAGCAATGCCATAGCGCGGTAGGCAGCAGCGCGGTAGGCAGCAGCGCGGTAGGCAGCAGCGCGGTAGGCAGCAGCGCGGTAGGCAGCAGCGCGGTAGGCA
>CAIXFH010000103.1 GCA_903918645.1 uncultured Actinomycetes bacterium
TCCCCCGACACCGCGTCACCACGTTTGCGACTCTATGTCGACACTGTTTGAGGTGGCCCCCCCGATTGCACGCGTAGGACCGAACGGACGATGCGCCAGGTCATCGCTGCAGACATCTGGAGCGCCCTAGGTTTGATGCCGCCTCCTTGTGAGTCCAGGAGGATGTACGTCATGCCGAAGAAGATTGATCCGAAGGTTAAGGAGCGCTGCGTTCAGCAGATGCTCGAGCATGCTGCGGAGTATCCGAACCCGACCGCGGCGGCCGAGGTGGTCGCTAAGCGCAACGGGGTGGGTGCGGAGACGGTGCGCCGCTGGTATCTGCAGGCGCAGGTTGACTCAGGGCAGCGCAGGGGTGCGACGAGCGAGGAGTTGGCTGAGATCAAGGAGCTCAAGGCCAAGGTCCGACGCTTGGAGGACGATAACAACATTCTCCGCCGGGCCACGATTTTCTTCGCGGGGGAACTCGACCCCCGAGACCATTGATCGTCGCGTTCATCGACGAATGCCGCCACGTGGGTCATGCGGTCGAGTCGATCTGCCGGGTCCTGTCAGAGCAGGGCTGTCAGATCGCCGCACGGACCTACCGAGCCTGGGCCAGCAGTGATCAGCACGTTGCGGACCGCACGGTCAGTGATGCTGTCGTGATGCACGCCGTTCGTGAAGCCGCCTGGACCGTCGACCGAGACGGGTCGATGCCCGGTGTCCGGCGCCTGACGCCCGAGGGGCTCTACGGGCGGTGGAAGATGACTGCGTTGATCCAGCGCAGCCTGCCCGAAGCTTCTCCTGGTTCAGTAGACCGGGCGATGAAGTCACTGGGACTCAACGGAATCAGGCGCTCCAAAGGCGTGCGGACCACGATCCCGGCTAAGGATGGCAAGCGTGCCGGTGACCTGCTGAACCGGGACTTCACCGCGCCGGCACCGAACCGCACGTGGGTCATGGACTTCACCTACTGCCGCACGTGGCAGGGGTTCGTCTACGTGTCGTTCATCCTCGACGTGTTCGCTCAGAAGATCGTCGCCTGGCACGCGGCAACGAGCAAGGACGTCGAGCTGGTCATGGTGCCGCTGCGGATGGCGACCTGGCAGCGCCAGCGTGAAGGGCGCCCGATCGAGCGAGACGTACTGATCGGTCATGCGGACGCGGGCAGTCAATACACGTCCATCACGTTCACCGAGCACCTCGACCTCGAAGGCATCCGGCCATCGATCGGGACCGTCGCTGATGCCTATGACAATGCGCTCATGGAGTGCGTAATCGGGTTGTTCAAGACCGAATGCATCCGCACCACGGTCTTCCACTCAGGGCCGTACCGCACCATCGTGGACGTCGAATGGGCCGCCGCCGGCTGGGTCGACTGGTGGAACAACCGGCGTCTGCACAGTAGCCTCGAGTACTGCACCCCCGAAGAGTACGAGCACGCCCACTACGCAGCCCTCAACCGAGAGCTGACACCCGTATAGGAGCGGCACAGAACCTGGGGCGCTTCACCTAGGTCTGCGCGAGTTCTGCATGTTCGGGCCCGGACACGAACCAAGACTCGGTGTACCTGAGGGCTCGTCAGCCGACCACTGCGCCACTAGCAAGGGATCAAGAGCCTGCGACTCGACATACGCATATGTCACGAAGCACTACGAAATTTGGTGCAAGGCGTGCGATGCCCTATGCAA
>CAIXFH010000104.1 GCA_903918645.1 uncultured Actinomycetes bacterium
CCGGATGCCGGTCAGCGGTGTGACGAACGTGGTGTCAGCGGTGGCGTACAAGGCACACGTCGGGTTAGTCGTGAACGTGACCGCAGTCGGGTTAGTCCCGTACGTAACCGGCGGCGAGGCAGCACCGTAGGTGATCGTCGCCGAAGACGCAGTCACGGTGACAGCGAGCCGGCTCACGGTCAACGTGCCGTTGACGTAACTAATCGTGTAGTTACCGCTCACCGCACCCGAACACTTGGTGACGTATGTCCCGACAGCCTGAACGCCTGTGAGAGCAACCGCTGAGCCAGCATTTGCGTAGGTCGCACACGTCGGGTTGGTGGTGAGGGTGACCGGGGTCGGGTTAGTCGTGTACGTAGCGGCTGGAACGACGGTGCCGTAAGTGATCGTCACCGAGGATGCCGTAATCGTGAGCGCCGCGCGAGTGATCGTGAAGGTAGCGGAACCCGAGGATCCCGTGTGGTTTACGTCGCCCGCGAAGGTGTAGGCGGCCGTAGCGGTACCAACGTTGATGTTGTTGGTGTACGTGGGGGTGAGACCGATGAGGCTCAGACCGACGCCCGAAACCGATGCAAGGCAAGGGGTTTGGGCAAGGCCGGTGTAGGTGACGGAGGTCGGGTTACACACCACTGACGTGGTCGAGCTGACCTTGTTAATCGTGAGCGAACCATTGACGTAGGTGGGCCAGTAAGTGTCGGAGACACCGCCTGCACAATGGGTCACATAGGTGCCAGCGTTCTGAACTCCAGTCAACGGCGACGCGAAGGCGGTATCTGTGGTTGCGTAGACGGCGCAGGTGGGAGTGGTAGTCCACGTGACCGGCGTTGGGTTGGTCGTGAAGCTAACTGGAGGCACGTTAGCGCCGTAACTGATCGCAGCGGGCGAGCTCGCCGTCACCGTCACGCTACGTCGAATCAGGAAGGTAGCCGAGGCAGATGAGCCGTAGTAGTTAGCGTCACCGGCGTAGACGTAGCTCGCGCCACCCGTGCCGATAGCGGTGTTGTCCACGTAGTCAGGAACGAGACCAGTGAGGTTCAGGCCCGGACCGGTAACCGTTGCGGTACAGGGGGTCAGAGCTGATCCCGTGTAGATGGCAACAACAGGGCAGGTCACGGTGGTGACGGTGACAGCCTTAGCTACTGTCACCGTTCCATCGACGTAGACCACGTCGTAGCTTGCCGAGGTTCCACCAGCGCAGTGCGTGACATACGTTCCAACGGCCTGGGGGCCTGCCAACGCGGTGGCGAAGAGCAGGTCAGCCGCGTCGTAGACCGCGCAGGTGGGAGTAGTCGTCCAGGTACCGGCCGCGAGAGGCGAAGGGTTCGTGGTGAACGAGATCGATGGCAGCGCGGCACCGATGACGACATCGGCCGGTGAGTCAGCGCGGACGGTGATGCGCGGACGCGACAGCACAGCGGGTGTCGACGTACTGGCGTTTCCGCCATTGCCCAACTGGCCGTAGAGGTTGTAGCCCCAGCAATTGAGCGTGCCACCAGTGACGGCCGCACACGTGTGGTTCGAACCAGCGACAACTGAGCCGACGGTGGTGACGCCCGCGACTGAAACTGGGAGCCACGAATCCGTGGTTGTGCCATCACCGAGCTCACCGAATGCGTTGTAGCCCCAGCAAGAGATTGCGCCGCCAGCAAGCACAGCGCAGGCGTGATACGCGCCAACAGTGACAGAGGCTGCGGTAGCGAGGCCAGTGACGGTTACGGGGCTGTTGGAGCTGATGTTCGTACCGTTACCCAAGCTTCCGTATCCATTGTCACCCCAGCACTGCACCGCGCCGCTCGTCAGTACCACACAGGTGTCGTACGCACCAGCGTCGACCGAGACAGCCGTTGTGACACCCGTGGCTGCCACGGGGATGGACGAATCGACGCGAGTGCCATTACCGAGTGCGCCGTAGACGTTGTAGCCCCAGCAGTTGACGGCGCCGCTCGTGAGCAGCGCACACGTGTGGTACATACCCGCAGTGATTGCGACGGCGGTAGTGAGACCCGAAACAGCGACGGGCGTGAAGCTGTTGACCGTGGTGCCGTTACCAAGCTCGCCGAACAGGTTGTAGCCCCAGCAGAGCACAGTGCCACCGGTGATCAGCGCACAGGTGTGGTAGTCACCAGCAGCGATGGCGATGGCTCCCGTGACGCCAGCGACGACCACTGGCGTGGTCTCCGCTCCGCCAGACACCCCAGTGCCGATCTGGCCGTACGCATTCTGACCCCAACACACAACCGTGCCGCCCGTGCGAATCGCGCAGGTGTGGTTGGCGCCCGCATCGAGTGCGGTTGCAGTCGTGAGGCCCGACACGTAGACGGGAGTGGTTGAGTTGTTGGTGGTGCCGTCGCCCAACTGGCCTGACGCGTTGTTGCCCCAACAGGTGACGCCACCGCTCGGGAGCAGAGTGCACGAGTGGTCGCCGCCGGCTGCGATCGAAGCGGTAACCGCCGCAGGCGCGAGCAGCGGAGCAGCCACGATGGGGGCGGCGAGCGGCGCAACAACCACCGGGAGTGCATTAACTACGCCGTCGACGTAGAGGTCGGGGAGCGGAACGGCGCCCGAGCAGTGCGAGACATAGGTTCCCTGCGCCAGCGGGTCGATCAGCGGCGTCAGGAAGGACGTATCGGCCGGATCGAACACGGCACACGTCGGATCTGTGGTCAGAACATCGGTCGCGGTGAAGGAGATCTGCGGTACAGCATCACCGGCCGTTACGTCTACGGAAGACGCCGTCACAGTGAGGCCCGCTGCGGAAGCGGATGGCGCGACAGCCACGGCCAGACTGGCCGAGAGGGCTGTGACCGCGATGATCGAGATAACTCGGTTAAGCGGGCGACGGGGCAGTGCGTACATGGGTCGGGCCTTCCCTTGACATGGGCTGGTCTTCACTGGGAGCAGTGAACACTCGGGGGGTGGCCTTAGGGGACGACGCATGTGGTGCGCTGTGTCGCTCTCTTGGGCCAATGGGGCTATGTCTGGACGACGCTAAACAACCGTAAAGCTGGCCAAATGTCACCTGATTGGCGCACATGCTGATCGGATGCTGAGCAAGTGTCACCCCAAAGGGCGCAATCATTACTCAGCGCCATGGCATATCGCTCTGTGTTACTGGAGTTCATGGCAAATGGGTGGCGGGCATTTCCCGGGCGCCTCAACTAGGTATCGCGTCACCGACTAGGCCCAGACTCAGCATGAGAGTTGAAGTCGCTGGCTGGCACAGGTTCGACCCCCTAGCGCAACGTGGATCAGTGAGAGCACGGCTGAATCCCTCATCTTCGAGCGGCGAGATCGGTGATGTCGACGAGCTCCCACCCGCTACTGGGATCAGTGGGCCGCGGTAAAACTCAAATGAGGAACAGCCAAATTGGGGGACGCGCCCGGACATCAACTGCGATCGGATACGTGTGCATTCCAAAGACCGAATCAATGACATGTAATCGACTGAGATACCTTTCTGATTAGCACCGATTGAGATATTTGAGCCGCTTATTCCGCGCACTATGGTGGATTCCTCTATTCCAGACAGATCGGCTCTGATTCCTTTGGCACCAGTATGAATCCGAGCACAGCAGAGCTAGAAAAAATTGCAAACATTCGATTTCAACGGCTAGGCAGGCGCATGCGAGGAGCGGCAATACGGCACTGCTGGCTCGATTTGCTACCTGTCTCGGGCGCGATCTCTCCCATGCCGAGACAGTTATGGTTTCGCATGAAGGCCAGCGGGCAGCCCATGGTCACGGAAACCCGGCGGGCCTTCCCGCGAATTCACCAACACCCCACCTCGCGTCGACGGTCGAACGCGCGAGTGGTCGTCAGCAGGGTGCCAGAAGGGCTCCGCCCCCGACGGGTCTAGCGGTCAGATCTCCCGATCGTGGTGCACGCGGGAGCAGACCAGGCGCTCACATTGGCGGCGCCGACGTTGTCACGGGCGCGAACCTCGAAGCAGTAACGAGTACCTACGGTCGCATCAACGAGCGATGCGGTCCGAGCCTTGGTCTCACTGACCAGCGACGCCCAGGACGAATAGGCCGCTGCACCTCTCGCTCGACTGCGATAGCGAACATCTGAGCTTGCAACGCCGGATCCCAAATCCCTGGCAGTCCATCGGACCACGATGGTTGTCGACCTCTGGATAGCCGAATGGGGTGCGATCACATGCACCCTGGGCGCCGCCAAGTCCAGCGCCCCAAGGCAGGTGCCACCGACGTGCTTCGCGCATTTGACCCCGTCGAAACAGGTGGTGTTGCTCCAGATGACGTCGGTGAAGTCTGCGCCTACGTGCGTAGCGCCCGTCAGATCAGCATCGGTCATCTCGCTCCTGACCAGAATGGCCCGGTCGAGATGCGCGCCCATGAGTTGCGCGCCGGTGAAATCGGCACCCGTCAGATCGGCGCCAGTGAGATCGCAGCCGCTCCAGACAACTCCGGGGCTCGCTGCGGGGCTCACTACGTGAGTGATCGAATCGACCGTTGGACACACGGAGACAGCAGTGGCAGCGGCCTGCTGGACGACCATCAACGATCCGGTGAGTAACGCGCTGGCAATAACCGCGCTTATCAGACGGGCCGGCGATTTTGCGTTGAGCCACATGGGAATTCGTCAATCCGAAGTCGGGCACGCGCCCACCAGGATTGGCGGAAGACGAGGGCAACGTACTGCGATCGCGCCTGCAAAACCTCACCGCGCGCTCAAGATAATGCCTGGCTATGGGAACCGGGCGAAGATCCTCAGGTCGGAGCGAAGACCTAGAAGCCGGGGAACGTTCTGCGCAGATCGGCCAGCCCTCGCGCGCCGGATTCCACAACATCAGGCGTGTGGTCGGGATCGAGACGTCCATAGAGAAGTCGCAGATACGCCTCCGCGGGCAGGGTCACGGTGCCATCGACATCTGCCGAATCCGAGTCCGCTTCTTTGGTAACCGCGTCATCGACGGCCAGCACAAAACTCATCCCCGGATCGGAGGTGATGATTCGCACGCGGTACGGGTCGTCGTCGCCGCGCCGCCCACTGGCCAAAGCGTGCTCCAGCCCACTGGCGAGCACGTCGACGGCATCAGGAGCAACCGTCGCCTGCGGATCAAGCATCACCGCGACGTCCCACGAGTGCACTGCGTGTTCGGCCAGGCGCATCTCGAGCAAGGACGAGAAGTCGAGTTGGTGGCCAAAGAAGTCCAGGTTGAAGGCCTCAGCTGCTGCGTCGTCGACAACCTCAACGCGGGCGACGAACATCGCGTTCGAAGTAATCGAGTCATCGCGCCAGGGCAACGCTGATCGCGCGTTCCATGAATCCCAGATCGGCGTGAACTGCTCGCCCCCCGGGGTGGGAGCCCCGGCGAGACCGGCGTCGAGGATGAGCGCGAACACCTCTCCCTGACTACCAACGTGCGACAGAGTGTCCCCAATCGACCATTCGGTCGGGTACGCGGGTCCATTGATCGCGGCCTCGTCGAGCCCGATGGTCAGTGCCGCCAGACGTTCATGGGACGAGCGAACGACGCGTACCCAGTCGTGCCGTGAGGGAGTCATGCGCACATGCTGTCAGCAGGACCGCTTCTCGCCTAGTGCGGGCAGCGGGATTGCGCGGGCTTGCTGCTGTGGGCTTGCTGCTGTGGGCTTGCTGCTGTGGGCTTGCTGCTGTGGGTGCAGTTGACGTACCAAGTACGCGCCTCTACAAGGAGGGGTCAACGGCTGGCTTGCGCCAAGGCGTTGCTGATCGCCGGCTTGTAGAACCCACACCCGTCAGTAGGCAGATGCGCGACCCAATCACCTGAGGTGCTGTGAACCAGGACCACGATCGGCAACTGCGCCATCGCCGGGCACACGCCCCCCGGCACCGATGTTTCGTCGGGTTCGGCAAGGGCTTGGCTGATAGCAACGAACAACGCGCTGTTGGATGACGAGACGTCGATCACTGGCCCTTGCGGGGCTTGGGATGGCCCCAGGATGACCGGGCAGATCCGATACAGCTGGACCTCACCGGGAATCTGCAGCGGGGCATCCGGTGAGCGAGTCGGCCATGCAATCGGGCACGTCATTGACCCACTGCGTGCGCCGCGCAATCCAGCGCCAGGCGGCTCAGAAGAGGACGGGGTCGAGGAAGAGGACGAGGTTGCAGACGCGCTTGCGGACGAGGACACGGACGGGGACACCGACGGGGTCGCGGTGTCATTGGGTGCGGCCCCAGTGTCACAAGCCGCGACCGACAGAAGTGCGATCGCTAAGGCTGCCGCCCAGGCTCCAGTACCTACTCGCATGCAATCCTCCTAGCCGCCAACTCGGTTCTGTTGCTCTTAGGTACATCGATCTGTTGCTCTTAGGTACGTCGATCTGTTGCTCTTAGGTACGTCGATCTGTTGCTCTTAGGTACGTCGATCCGACGCATACTCGCCCGCGCCGGTTCCATCCTGGCTGGGCCATTGCGGATTGGGCCGGTACAAGGATGAGAGCGGGAAGAATTCGATCGTTTCGCCATCGCAAACTGCGGGCCGCTCGCTCCCGATGGACGGTGGCGGCTCGACTATCAGCTCTGCTCAACCGGACTCCTTGGAGCAAAATGGGGCTTGACTCACAGAGTCCGTATTATTCCGAAAATAGTTGTCCCCATTGGGGTTTCGGGGTTTACAACTGTCAGTGGCGTGTGCCATAATAATACACATGTACGACGGTCGAGTTACCCTGCGAACCCAGCTAGCCGACGCTGTTGCCACAGCGGCCGCTACTGCTGCGTTGATCGCTGAGCTCACTGCAGCAGGCGGCTTCGATGAGTGCGACGATGTCGCTGTTCCTGACCTGATCGCCTCTCTGGTGGGTTCGATTGATTCGATGTCAGCAGCAGTGTCGGTGGCAGTGCATCG
>CAIXFH010000105.1 GCA_903918645.1 uncultured Actinomycetes bacterium
ATGCCATCCCAAAATCCCGGTCAGGTTCTTCTTCTTGGTGTTCCCGGCGCGGAACTCGATTCCGACTCCGCTCGCCTCTTCCGCCAAATCCAGCCCGGAGGGTTCATTCTCTTCGGTCGCAATATCAAGACTCCGCAGCAACTGCGCAAACTCATCGACGACCTCCGAGATCTGAGCAGCGTCGAGCCGATCATCACGATCGACCAAGAAGGCGGTAGCGTTTCCCGCCTCACACGTATCGGGAACGAGCCTCCCAGCGCCCAGCAACTCCGCGACTCCGGGAATCTGGACTTGATCCGCCGACACGGCGACATCACAGGCCGCCTCCTTAGAGTTTTCGGCTTCAACCTCGACCTCTGTCCCGTGTTGGACATCTCCTTCGACGATGAGACCGACAACTCGCTTCGCGGCCGCTGCTATGGGCGCGATGTCGCCGAGGTCATTGAAAAATCGACGGCTTTCAACGATGCGCTGAGGGCCACAGGTGTTCTCAGCTGCGGCAAGCATTTCCCTGGCTACGCCTCGGCAGGGCTCGATCCCCACCACAAACTCCCCCGCATCGAACGTTCCAGGGAACTCATGGAGGAGCATGAACTCGCGGTCTTCCGCCACTTTGCCCAAACAGTCGACAGCATGATGATCGGCCATATCGCTGTTTCAGGACTCGACGAGGCGAACCGCCCCGCATCGCTCTCACCCATAATCATCCGCGACTTGCTTAGGAAGGACATGGGCTTCTCCGGTCTGGTCATGACAGACGATCTGGACATGGGAGCGATTCTGAACCACTACGGATTCGATGAAACGATGCGCCTCGGCATCGAAGCGGGCAACGACATGCTCATGATCTGCCACCGCATCGAGATGGCCGCTGCGGCGAAAAAAGCGATCGACACGATGGGCAAAAAACTCGACGAGCCACTCGAGGCCATGGCCCGTTTCAAGACCCGTCTAGCCCCGCCCACTCCATTTTCGCTGGAGGCCTTCCATGCGGTGGATGCCAAGATTCACGATCTCCGCGTCGCTGTTCTCGGCCCCGAGCTGGCCGCCCAGCGCAGCCCAGATGATGAGTAGCGTTCGCCGAGTTCTCACACCACGACGACTGGTTCGACGCGGTCTATGACGGCGCGGCCTGCGCACTCGCGAGGCTGGACCGCGACTGGGGCAAGGGCGCCGTCGACGGCATCCTCCGCGCTTGGGTCGAGCGCTATCACGGCGACATCACTACGACCGCCGATTTCATCGTGCTCCTGCGCGAGCGTGCGCCCGCGGCGTACGACGTCGACGGCTTCCTGCGCTCCGCGCGTCTCACGCCGTAACAACACTCGAGCGACACATCGCTGGCGTCACGCCGTCACATGTACTGGCGAATGACGTCCTCGAGTACGAGCTGATCGTCGGTCGTCCACTGGGCGATCACCTCCCGGTTTCGGCGCGCGTCGACATCACGGACGATGTCGAACCAGCACTGCTCGTGCTGTGCGATTACGACCTGGTTCTGGAAGTGGACCTTGAAGGAGAAGATCCCGTCGAGGGTGATCTCGTCGAGCACCCCGGTGACGGGGATGGCGTATCCGAGCCCGCGTAGCCCCTCCTGCACGCGGATGATCTCCGCGGGATCGCTGTCCTGCAGTGCCGATACGACGACCCGGGGAGCGGCTGCGCGGGGGATGAACGAGTAAACACCGAAGTTATGTGATGTGACGTCCGGGTACAGCTCGCTCGCCTTGGCGAGGGTTTGCCAGGGAAAGTAGGGCCCCGGGTCGAGCTTGCGGCCGGGGGCCCAGTCCGAGTGCGCGATCACGTAGCGCGGATCGAAGCCCTCGGTGTCCCGGACGAGAGAGTCCATGACCTGGATGATGCGGCGAATCTGGTCGCCGGGAAACGGCGTTATGGCGTTGTTCACGTTCTCGACCCCGTAGGACCAGCTGTTCATATCCTCGGTCAGTCCCCCGCCTCCGACGTAGGGATTGAGTGCACTCGACGGCAGGAGCGCGCCACTGCCTGCCTGATGCGCCCGGTGTTCCGGAGCGACAAGCAGCTGGACGAACGGAGCCTCCGCGGGCACCAGGTAGTGCGCGGAGGTGCCACCGTCGGCCAGATACAGTTTCAGGCTCGCGTCGTAGTCGTCGTAGGTGTAGTGCTGCACGATCCACCGGGGCGTGGCGCCCGCGGTGCGGCTCGCGAAGTTGTTGACGACGCCGGGCCGGGGATCCTCGGACCGTTCGTCGGTCCGCGAGGGCTCGGTCCGAAGGTAGTCCGAGCGCAGGTCCAGGTGCTCGACCACCGGGTCTGCCGCCGCCTGCTGCGTCCGCTGAGAGGGCGGAACGATCGGGTCGCCGCCCATGAAGGCGTCGAGCCAGCCGGCGAACATGAGCAGGAGCAGCAGGCGTCGCGACGCGTCGATTCGCCCCGCGGCGTGCTGCTCTGCGAGCTCCTCGACGTACGTTAGGTCGATCATCTCGCCGAGGAACGTGCTCTGCCGGATGGGCGCGAGCAGCGCATCGGGATGTCGTGTGAGCCACTGGCGCAGGGGCGTCGGGAAGCCGAGTTTCCGGCGTCGCTCCGTCGACGCCGGGAGACGGCCACGGAACGCGCGCCGCAGAATCCACTTCGTGGTGCCGTCCCGGTACTTGAGCGAATCCGGGACACGCGCGCTGACGTTCGCTACGTCGAGATCGAGGAAGGGCACCCGCACCTCAAGGGAGCTCGCCATCGACATCCGATCGGCCTTGGCCAAAATATCGTCCGGAAGCCAGGTGTGGACGTCGATCAGCTGCATGCGCCGCGACTCGGGCAGATCGGTGAAGCCCGGCGTGGTCAGCGCCAGGGCTCGTCCGGGGCGGACGTGCGGTTGGATGGTGGCTGATCCCAACAGCCGGGAGATCTCGTCCGGGGCGAACGCACCGTAGCCGCCGCCGAAATAGCGGTCTTCGAGGGCGGTCGAGCACCGACGCAGGTAGTTGATACCGGGGAAGGTGACCCCCGACCGCCCCAGGCGGGCAGCCAGCGCCCGCACCGGCCGAGGCAGCCGTCGCACGCGGTCGACCGCGAAGGGCTCGAGGTAGACGCGATACCCACCGAACAGCTCATCCGCGCCCTCACCCGACAGGACGACGGACACATGCTCGCGGGCGGCCTTCGCCAAAAGGTAGAGCGGAAACGCCGACGGGTCGCCGACAGGTTCGTCGAAATGCCACGCGATGTCGGGTAGCGCGCCCACGAAGTCATCTGCCGTCATCGTGATCTCGTGGTGGTCGGTGCCGATGCGATCCGCCACCTCTCGCGCCGCGTCGAACTCGTCGAGCTCCTCGAAGCCGATGGTGAAGGTCTTCAGCGGCCCGCGGCCCACGGCCTGCAGCTGCTCCTGCGCGAGGGTGGCGATCACGGCGCTGTCGATGCCGCCGCTGAGGAAGGCACCGACTGGCACGTCGCTGATCAGATGACGGGCGACTGACTCTTCCATGGCGGTGCGGAGCCGCGCGGCCAGTGCGTCCGCAGCCTCCGGTGTGGCGTCGTCGAACTCGTATGCCCAGTAACAGTCGATCTCCATGCGGCCCGATGCGAGGTCGACGATGGCGAAGGATCCCGCCGGAAGGCGGTAGATGCCCGCGAAGAACGTCTCGGGCAGTGGGTTGTGCTGCAGCGACAGGTAGTTGACAAGGGCATCGCGGTTCAGCGCTCTGGGGCAGGCGGGGTCGGCGAGGAGCGCCTTGATCTCTGATCCGAAGGAGACGAGCGACCCATCGGGGGACAGCCGGTAGTAGAGCGGCTTGATGCCGAACGGATCACGCGCGAGGACCAGGCGGTTGCGCGGCTCGTCGTAGATGGCCAGGGCGAACATCCCGTGCAGGGACCGGAGCAGCTCCGAGATGGCCGCATGGCCGCCGGCCTCGTACAGCCGCAGAACCGTCTCGGTGTCGCAGCGCGTCCGCGACGGCACGCCCTGGAGCAGCGGACCCTCCGCAAGCTCACGGGCGTTGTAGACCTCGCCGTTGTACACGATGCCCAGGCGCCCGTCCGACGCCCACATCGGCTGATGTCCGCCCTCCCGGTCGAGGATCGCCAGTCTGGTCGCGCCGAACGCGAGATCGGGGCCGACGAACGTGCCGGCGTCATCGGGTCCGCGATGCTCGATGGCCTGCAGCATCCGCTCGATCAACGGTGCCGTGCGCTCAGGGTGTCCGAAGACCCCGGCGATCCCGCACATACTGACCTCTTATCTCTCGTGTACATACGCGACTCGGCGGTGCTTCGCGCCGGAACGCTCGGAAAATCCGAACTGCACCCGGCAGATGGCGAAGCGTACCGCACCCCCGGAGCCCGGTCAGTGAAGAACAACATCGATTCGCCGTCTGCCACAATCACACCATGTCCACATTGGAGAAGGAAACGACTAATCCCGTCGACGAGATCTCCGCGCGCCTCCCCGTCACCGACCGCCGCGGGTGGGCG
>CAIXFH010000106.1 GCA_903918645.1 uncultured Actinomycetes bacterium
CTGACGCGCGGTACTCACCTGTGGTTGAGGAACCTGAAGTAGAACGCCCCAAACACCAGAACAATGCCAACGTTCACGGCTAGCCGCGGCCAGAAATGGTCCCTGAAGAACAGCACATCAACCAATGGTCCGCCCCCTGTTTCCGGTCCAGGGCTTCTGAGAGTCGCTGGTTACTTCCGGTGGGTGCAGTCCCGAGCGTATTCGATTGGGGTCTTGTAGTTCAGGCTTGAATGCCGGCGAACGTGGTTGTACTCGTGGTTCCAGTCGGCGATCACGACCTTGGCGTGGAGCACCGAGTAGAAACTGTTGATGTTGAGGCATTCGTCGCGCTGGCGGGCGTGGAACGATTCGACGTATCCGTTGTTCCAGGGGTGCCGGGTGGGATGAACGCCAGCCCGATTCGGTTCTTCGCCCAGTCAGCGACCGCGTCGCACACGAACTCGGGGCCGTTGTCGCTGCGTAACACCAACGGATACCCGCGGACGGTCGCGATCTGATCGATCAGGGTGATAACCCGCTCACCGGTGATCGAGGTGCCGGTCAGCCCACCGAGGGACTCACGGGTGTGCTCATCGATGATGGAACACACCTTCAGCGCCTGCCCGTCCTCGACGCGATCGAACTGGAAATCGATACCCCACACGTGATCGGGTGACACCGCTCTGACCTGTCCCGCCGCCGTGGACGCCCCGACGCGCTTACGGCGACGGCGCTGTGGAACCCCCAGCCCCTCTTCCCGCCACAACCGTTGCGTCTTCTTGTGATTGACGACCCAACCTTGCGCGCGGGCGTCGTGATGAGCGCGGCGGTATCCCCACCTCGGGTGCTTCTTGGCATTCGCGCACAACCACGTGCGCAAACGGGCATCCGCGTCCTCGGGCGTCTGATCCGGATGCGGGACGGCGAACGTCGATCGGGACAGGCCCACCACTCGGCACGCGAACCGCACCCAGACGCCCATCGTGGCGATCAGGTGCTCGGTGGCGGCCCGCTTCGCAC
Organism: uncultured Actinomycetes bacterium; assembly: GCA_903918645.1. Classification (GTDB taxonomy): domain Bacteria; phylum Actinomycetota; class Actinomycetes; order S36-B12; family CAIYMF01; genus Longivirga. The sequence continues at coordinate 1,000 of CAIXFH010000106.1, forward strand.
GCGGGCTCACCATTTTCCCCGGGACAACTCCCGCAACGCAGCCTTCTCCAGCTCGGCGTCAGCGAGGAGGCGTTTGAGCGTCGCGTTCTCCTTCTCGAGTTCCTTGAGCCGCTTCGCATCATCGGCCTTCATCCCGCCGTACTGACTACGCCAGCGGTGGAACGAGGACTCCGAGATCTCCAATACCCGACAGACCCCCGCAACGTCCTCACCATTCGCGAGCATCGCATCGGCTTGACCGAGCAGCCTGACGATCTGCTCAGGTGACTTCCTTCTTCTCGTGGCCATAGTGGTCATCTTCCTGCCAAGCGAACCTGGCCGACAGACTCTCAAAGACCCCGGACCGGTGAGAAGGGGTCAGACCAGTCGAACTTGCGCGCACCCGTGGTTGGTACAAGGGTCACGAACTCTTCCAGGTTGGGGGCCGGTACTGGTTCACGGCCGGGTATCGATGGAGAGGAGTCGCGGCACTCGTCATCGGCATGGCCTTCTCGGCTCTCACGTCAAACACGCCATATTTCCAGGGCACGATCTCAGCAAACTGGCTAAACGGCGGCGATATCAGCGCAATAGGGGGCTTCCTCATGGGTGCTTTGGTCTATTGGCTGCTGTGCAGCATGCCTGACCAACGGGCAGCCGCGAAGGTCGCCCAGTGAGCCAAAGCGATTGGTTCGCCGTGCAACGCCTTCAGGAGCAGACGTACCTGATCGGCGAACCCATGCACGTCAACAGTTACCTCATCCTCGGCTCCGAGCGGGCGGTCCTCTTCGACACCGGGATGGGCATCGAGAACATCCGGGTCGCGGCCGAAACAATCACCGATCTCCCGATCCTTGTGGTTAACAGCCACTATCACTTCGACCACGCCGGCGGAAACCATTTGTTCGAGGACATCGCGATCCACGAGGCCGGCGCCGCGGCCCTCGAGCAGGGCCCACCGCCTGAATGGTTCCCGCGGTATATCGATTTCGCCACAGAACTATTAGAGAAATATCTGGAGTTTCGGGCCATCGACGCTGACTGGTTTCAGGTACTGGGCACAGAGATGCAGATGCGCCCGCTGCCGGAGGATCTGGCCCGCCGAGGTTGGCGCACCCTACCCACCGTGCCCACGCAACTCCTTCGCGACGGCGACACACTCAACCTCGGCGATCGCACCCTGACCGTCATGCATACACCTGGCCACACCCGCGATTGCATCTGTCTCATTGACAACGACCGCCGCCTGCTGTTTACCGGTGACACCGTTGACTCTGGTCCCATCTACGTCCACTTCGACGACTCTGACATCGATGCATTCAGCACATCAGTTGCGCGACTCGCCGCCGAAGTCGTGCCTAACGTCGATCGTGTGTTCAGCGCGCACGGAGCTCGCTACCAGTGGTACCCGGAAACCATCACTGAGATCGCACGCGCCGCCGAACTCATACTCGGAGGTGAAGCGCCGTTCCGCGAAGCTATCGACTGTTTCGGTGACAAGGCCCACGAGGCGTTCTTCGGAGACTTCTCCATCACGGTGCCTTGGGGCTACTCGCCGCAGGCGCCGAAGTAGGTACTACCAAGCGTCGCGGCCGCTGTCGGGCGAGGTAGGGCGGCGCGGCGCGGCAAGCTGGTAGACGCACGCGCCATATGGTGAAGATCAACGTCGGGACTTTGTCGGCGACTATGAGAGATGAGCCTGACGTGTCTACCCAAGCTGCCGTAAGTGACATCGAGCGAACAACTATTCACGCTTCCTTCTTTGCTTTGGCGTGTGGCACCGTGGGCATGTTGGGCGTAGCGGTCGGCACGCTCATCTCCCCTGGTGAGGGATCTTCATTAGGCTGGGCCCTGCATGCCGGGGGCTGGGTTCTCGTGGCGATCGCGATCATCGCCCACATCGAGCACCTGTCCAACCGGCTTGGCCGGGCCTCAGTAATCTGCGGAATCGTCGCTGCGGTTGCATTGGGCGTTGCTGATGTACCGTTCGCCATTGATTCGACGTGGGTCAACAACACGGGCTGGGTCAACTGGTACAACGGCATGTGGGCCGCGTCCTCGATCTTCGCTGCAGCAAGCCTGGCACTGGCCGCGATGCGCAAAGAGGCACGGCTTACAGCACATCTAGCCTCAGGCAATACCGGAAGTTACGCGGTCGAGGACTACGCCACCACCGTCCATGCCTCATTCCTAAGCCTAGTAACCGGCGCACTTGGATTTCTGCTCGCGGGGATCTCTTCTCTGATCCTCATCGGAGGTGGCGGGCCAGCCATTCGTCTGTCTTGGATCCTGTTTTCCCTCGGAAGTTTGGTCATCGCAGTAGCGGTTATTTCCCACATCGAACACCTGTCGTTGTCACTGGGACGGCCCGCGATCATTATCGGTGCGCTAGCCATGGTCCTCAACGCATTGAGCACGGTCCCAGGAGTCTTAGACCCCGTCGGCTCCGACACTTTCGGGACACGGTTCAGTTGGGTCCTATGGGGTGCCGCTTCGGTCGCCGCAACGATTGCCATCGGCTTGGTTGCCATCCGGCGCCGCGCCCAAGGCTGAGTCAGCGACCCGGGCGCGGCCTAGTTGCGTTGGGCTCGGATCTAGACAGCCGAGCCGTAGAGCAAGGGATACCGATGCGAGTTGGTAGATCAGGGCCAACCCCAAGCAGCCAGAGCTCTCGACCTCGACTCGGAGATTCGCATGAATGAACTGATCCGTTGGCAAGTGGTCGACCCGAATAGCGGAGCTCCTTTAGACCAGCAGTGCGGGCACGTCGAGGTAATCGTCCCCATTGCTACGTCGACCATCGCGGGTTGTGAAGACTGCCTACGTGAAGGTTCAGAGTGGGTCCATCTGCGGGAATGCCTTACGTGCGGGCGCATCCGCTGCTGCGACAACTCACCGCGCCAACATTCAACGGCGCACTGGAAGGCTGACGGTCATCCGCTCCTTCGCTCGGTTGAACCGGGCGAGAGTTGGGCATGGTGCTACCCCGAGGAACTGTTCCTGCTCCCGCTCGACGACTAGCGGGGAAAGCCGAGAAACTCGTTGGGCTGCATGGTCTCGCACGAGGCGAGCGCAGGCTGACACGCTAGGAAGTTGTCAGCCGCCCGGCAGTTGTCAGCCGCCCAGGATGTGGCTGGGCCACACGTGGAACAACTCGGCGTCGCGCTCAACGGGAGGCGCCGGGAATCCATCAACCACCTGCGAGGCAATGGGCATGAGGACGTTGTCCCGGAAGTCTTCCCAGCTCTGCTTGGATTCGTGGATCGCAAAAATATAGATGCCGCCGTCAGCAACGCCCGCTGCATGGAACAGCTGGCCAGCAGGCAAACTGCCATCAGCCGGGTGCACAAGCCTGATCTCGCGTTCGTATTGCTCCTCAGTGCCGCCTGGCCAGAAGTGGGAGATTGCGTATGCCACTGCCGTCTCCTCACACACATAGTCAGGCCGCCAGCGCTCAGACACCACACGCGGTCCTGCGGATCATCGCCACGGTATCCGTCGCCGGCAAGGGTGCATAGTGCCGTGAGCTTCATGCCCCCACTGACTCGGGCTATGTCAGGACCGACGGATAGCTGGCAGCCGGCCGGGCCGATCGCTGGCTACTCGCTGCGCACCCCGAGTGTGTCGGCACTCGCGGTATGCGATGTGGGTTCTGCGCGAGGACGCGCGTCGTCGCCTGAACTTGAGTCGAGAAACGCGTCGATCAAGCGGGGCAAGGCAGTTTTCCCCAGGATCGGTAGTGCCGCGAAAATGATTGTCCCCATTGGGGTTTCGGGGTTTACAACTGTCAGTAGCCTATGCCATAATAATACACATGTACGACGGTCGAGTTACCCTGCGAACCCAGCTAGC
>CAIXFH010000107.1 GCA_903918645.1 uncultured Actinomycetes bacterium
GTCTCAACCAAGTCGCTGGGTAGCTCGCGACGCGGCACTAGTTCAAGGAAGGTCCGACGCGGATCAAGTGCACTGACCACGACGGGTGCGGTGAATTCAGTACCGTCGGCGAGGACAACTCCGCTGGCACGCCCATCGATGACCGTGACGTGATCGACAGCGGAATCGAGTCGGATATCAGCGCCATAGGCTTGCGCGGCTCGGGCAAGCACCTGAGTGACACCACCGTTGCCACCCTTGTGGAACGACCAAGAGCCAAGGGCCCCATCGTGTTCGCCGATCGTCATGTACAGGTAGACGAGGCCAGAGCCCTGTGACATCGGGCCAAGCTTGGTTCCGGTGATGCCACTTGATGCCATCAAGCCCTTGACGATGTCACTTTCAAAGTAGTCATCGAGAAAGTCCGCGATACTCCCGGTCAGTAATCGCACCGTGTCATGGATGACTTTCTTGTCAGCCTTCCCGAGGTGGTTCAGCAGCCATCGGACATCAGCGAGGTCTTCGGGATTCTTGCTGAAAATGTTCGGCGGCTTACGGTCGAAGATCGGTTTCACGTATTGCAGTACGCGCTGTAAGTCATAGTCGTAGCGATCCATGGCGTCAGCGTCTTTAGGCGAATGGCGCATTATCTCTTTGATGTTCTGATCACGGTCGGGGCCGAGCAGCAGGTAGTCGCCGTTCTCCATCGGCGCAAAGGTCGTGGGCATGACGATCGGCATGAAGCCGTGCTTTGTGAGTTCGAGTTCGTGGATCACTTCATTGCGAAGCAGGCTAAGGCCGTAGGAGAACGTCGTGAAACTAAAGCCTGGGTGAAGCTCTTCGGTGATCGCAGCACCACCAACGAATGAACGACGTTCCAGGATCAACGTCTTCAATCCGGACTTCGCCAAATAGGCGCCGTTGGTCAGGCCGTTGTGTCCACCACCAACAACGATCGCGTCATACTGATGCGTCTCGCTCATGTCATCGACACCTTTCGCGGGGGGTTGAAGAACGGCAGCGGGACGACCTCTGCGGGAACCATGTAGTACTCGTGATTGACCGTGTGCTCGACTTGCACGATGGTTCCGATTGCGCTGAGTTCAGGGCGCACCTTGGCGATCGCGATATACGCCTGACGCATGGGCGAGTACATCAAACTCGTCGCCCAACCAGCACGGGCATGATCGGAGTCGTAGAGCATCGTCTCCCAAGCAGCGACTTGTTCGTCCATTGTCGGGATGAGCCCGTTGCTCTCATGCAGGTCGAAGTAGGCCTTCCAGTCCAAGACCAAACCAACAGTGGCCCAGCGCGACAAACCCTCAGACTGTTCTCGTAGCAACGCGCGACGCCCGATGAAGGGTCGACTCGGATCCTCGATCCCCTTGAGCAGCCAGCCCAAACCAAGTTCGTTTGGGGTGAACCGCTGGTGATCGTTGAAGGCGAAGCGGGCGCTCTCAAAATCGACGTGGATGAGCGGAAGTCCTGCCTCGATCCGAGTCATCGACAAGGCTTCATCACCGAACGGCCGAATTTGGTGCGGGCCGCCGACTTCAAGCAATGCGTCCAGTACTGGTAGAGCGCTGTCATTGCTCATCATCAACTCGTAGCCAAGATCGCCAGTGAATCCGGTACGGCTCACTGTGACTGGGTGGCCGGCAAGTTTGGTCTGCAAGATGCCGAAGTAGGCGAGGTCGGCGACCTCAGGGCTTAGTTGTTCGAGGATGACCTTTGACCGTGGACCCTGGAGAGCAAGTGATGCGATCTGCGACTGCGCATCGATGACCTCAACATCAAAGCCGCGGGCCAACTGCGTGAAGTGACCCAAGTTTGGCTCAGCGCAGGTCAGCAGAAATTCGTCGGGAGCGTAGCGAAACAGCACTCCGTCCTCGAGTACATAGCCGTCGTCGTCGCACCACACTTGATACTGTGCGCGGCCTACCTTCAGGGTTCGAACATCGCGAGCCAAGATGCCTTCGAGGAATCGCTGCGCATGCCGACCTCGGAACCAGTACTTGTACATGGGAGTGAGGTCATAGATCGCGGCGGCGGTTCGGACCCCGAAGTACTCGTGCTTGGCCGACAGGTCATAGCGCGACGCGGTCAGATAACCCGCCCAGTGCATGTAGAGGCCGGTCTCGCTCAACTCAGACAGCCGTGCGTGAAACGGTGTGGTCAGAACTTTCAGCACCATCGAGACTCCCCGCACATGATGCGCCCGGCCAGGCGCGACGGAGCCAGCGTAGACAGTTGTTGGACAAACGCGCAATAGTCCGTAGCGTTGGGCCATGGCCCGCATGACCCCCGATCAGCGCCGCGAAGCGATCATCGCCGCGACCCGGGAACTCATCGGGCGCCAAGGGATTGCGGCCACCACCGTGCGCGATGTCGCCACCGAACTTGGCACCTCGAGCGGCCTGATCCACCACTACTTCGACTCGATGGACGATCTACTTGCCGAGGCGTTCGACCGCGCGGCCACGGACGATCTGCGCGCGAGCCAGACGGTCATCGCAGGAGGCGCCGATCCCGTGCAGCGACTGGCCCGGTTCTTCGACGTCTTCGTTCGCAGCGCCGACGACAGCATGCAGGTGTGGCTCGACGCGTGGGCCGAGGCAGCGCGGCGACCAGCGTTGCAACGTACATCCCGCCGAGTGAACCAGGAGTGGCAAGTGCTGCTTTACGGCCTCATCGTCTCGGGCTGCGAGGCAGGAGTCATGACCTGCCCCGATCCGCTGGCATCGTCGTGGCGCATCCTGTCGCTGGTTGACGGATTGGCCGTGCAGACGGCCGCACACTCGGGGATCGTCACCCGCAACCAGGCGGACATCTGGTCACGGCAAAGTGCTGAAGTCGAAGTCGGCCTACCGCTCGGCAGCCTGACCAGCCACGCATGACCCGCCAGACACACCCAGCCAGTTAGACCCAGCCAGTTAGACCCAGCCAGTCAGACCCAGCCAGTGACACAACGCCTCGAACGACGACCGCGGGCCCTGTTCAGTTGACGTAGGCGGCGAGGTGCTCGCCGGTGAGAGTGGAACGGGCAGCGACCAAATCGGCTGGTGTGCCCTCGAAGACGATCCGGCCGCCGTCGTGTCCAGCGCCCGGACCCAGATCGATAATCCAGTCAGCGTGCGCCATGACTGCCTGATGATGCGCGATGACGATCACCGACTTACCAGAATCCACAAGGCGGTCGAGCAGGCCTAGCAACTGCTCGACGTCAGCAAGGTGCAGGCCAGTGGTCGGCTCGTCGAGTACGTAGAGATCGGCCTTCTCGGCCATGTTGGTCGCCAGCTTGAGCCGCTGCCGCTCGCCCCCAGAAAGCGTGGTCAGTGGCTGGCCCAGACGCAGGTAGCCGAGTCCGACATCAGCAAGCCGGGCGATGATGGCGTGCGCGGCAGGGATGCGCGACTCGCCAGCGCCGAAGAACTGCTCGGCCTCGCTCACCGACATCGACAGCACCTCACTGATGTCGCGGCCACCAAACTTGTAATCAAGAACCGACGCTTGATATCGCTTGCCCTCGCACTCATCGCACGGGATCGCGACACCGGCCATCATCGCCAAGTCGGTGTAGATGACGCCAACGCCGCTGCAGTTTGGGCAGGCACCTTCTGAGTTAGCGCTGAACAGTGCCGGCTTCACACCGTTGGCCTTCGCAAACGCCGTTCGCACCGAGTCGAGCAGCCCGGTGTAAGTGGCGGGGTTGCTACGTCGCGAACCACGAATAGCGCTTTGATCAACCGATACAACGCCGTCACCGACAGGAATCGATCCGCGTACTAGCGAGCTCTTGCCCGAGCCCGCAACACCCGTAATCACGACAAGCACCCCGAGTGGGATATCGACGTTGACGTCGCGCAAGTTGTTCGTCGTTGCACCCCGAATCTCCAGGGTGCCGGTAGGCGTGCGCACCGCGTCCTTAACTCTCGCGCGATCGTCGAGATGGCGGCCGGTGACAGTGCCGCTAGCTCGCAGCCCATCGAGCGTGCCTTCGAAACAGACAGTGCCCCCGGTCTCACCTGCGCCTGGGCCGAGGTCGATTACGTGGTCGGCGATGGCGATCGTTTCCGGCTTGTGCTCCACGACCAGCACCGTGTTTCCCTTGTCGCGCAACAAGAGAAGAAGGTCGTTCATGCGCTGAATGTCATGCGGGTGCAGGCCAGCTGTGGGCTCATCGAAGACGTAGGTGACGTCGGTGAGTGATGATCCGAGGTGACGAATCATCTTCACTCGCTGTGCCTCGCCACCGGACAACGTGCCCGACGGCCGGTCCAAACTGAGGTAGCCCAGCCCGATCCCGACGAACGAATCAACGGTCTGTCCGAGGGAGTCCAACAGTGGCGCCACCGAGGGCTCATCGACGCTGTGGACCCACTGCGCCAGGTCAGTGATCTGCATGGCGCACGCGTCAGCGATGTTAATCCCGTTGATCATCGACGATCGTGCGCCAGCACTTAGTCGCGTTCCGCTGCAGTCGGGGCAGGTTGTGAAGGTCACGGCCCGCTCGACGAAGGCGCGGATGTGCGGCTGCATGGATTCGACATCCTTGGACAGGTAGGACTTCTGAATCCGCGGGAGCAACCCCTCATAGGTGAGATTCACGCCCTCGATCTTCACCTTGAGCGGGTCCTTGTGCAGGAAGTCGTGCATCTCTTTCTTGGTGTACTTACGGATCGGCTTGTTCGGATCTACGAATCCTGAGAGGGCGAACAACCGTCCATTCCAACTGTCGGGCGTGTAGCCGGGAATCGTCAGCGCACCATCGTTGAGCGACTTGCCGTCGTCAAACAATTGAGTCAGGTCAAAGTCGTTGACTGAGCCGACACCTTCGCATCGTGGACACATACCGCCCGTGCGGTTGAAGGTCACTTTCACAGCCCGGCTCACACCGCGGTCGACCGTGATCGCGCCACTCGCACTTACCGACGCCACGTTGAAGGCAAACGCGCTGGGCGGACCAACATGCGGTTTTCCCAAGCGGCTGAAAAGAATCCGAAGCATGGCGTTTGCGTCGGTGGCGGTCCCGACAGTGGAGCGAGTGTCTGAACCCATGCGCTGCTGATCGACGATGATCGCGGGCGTAAGCCCTTCCAGCACGTCGACCTCTGGCCGTGCCAAGGTCGGCATGAAGCCCTGTACAAAGGCGCTGTACGTCTCATTGATAAGCCGCTGCGACTCAGCGGCAATCGTGCCGAATACCAGTGAGCTCTTGCCCGAACCCGAGACGCCCGTGAACACAGTGAGCCGACGCTTCGGGATCACGACGCTGATGTCTTTGAGGTTGTTCACTCGTGCACCGAAAACACGGATCAACTCGTGGCTGTCTGCAGCATGCACCTTCGAGTCGGGCTTCGCGAGCTTGCTCATGGGTCTCCATCCGTGCGGCAGAGGTTGTTGTGTGGAGCCGTTGGAGGGCTCACCGTCGACCGTGGCCACACGAGTGAAGATGACCTCGCTCGAACCCCGGGTCCAGACCACAGCCTACCGATCGACATGAGCGGTCGAGTAGCAGACATCTCAGCCTGCTACCACCGGGAATCCACGGCGGTTCAGGACGCTCATTACTGCATGAGGGCAGGGCCATCTCTAGCTAAAGCGGCGCCTGCGTCGCTCCAAGCTCCGCTCGAGTGCGGCTAGGCCCGACCGCCACCGCAATCGCACGGCGGCTGCAGCTTTCAGGGCAGGTTCAGCGGAGCGGTGCGAGGACAAGACAGCCGAACCCCCGGGCTGTTGGGGGTTCGGCTGTTTAGTTCAGAGCTTCAAAAACGGTCAGAACCCCAGTCAGCCAAGGCTACTGATTTCGTGGCCGAAGCAGGTCTGTGGCTTGGTCGCAACGAACCCATCAGGACACTTGGTGTTAGACCAAATCACCCCGGTGTAGGGGTAACCCGTCATATCCACGGCTTGGCGCAGGTCAGCGTTGGTCAGGTTTGCCCCGGACAGGTTGACGCTGAGGAGGTTGGCATCTGTAAGCCGCGTGCCGGTTAGGTTGGCGTTGGCCAGGCTGGCCCCCCACAGGTCGGCGCCGCTCATATAGACGTTGGTCAGGTTGGCGCTGGTCAGGTCGGCGCTGGTCAGGTTGGCGTAGGACATTCTGGCGCCGGTTAGGTTGGCGCCGGTGAGTTTGGCCTGATACAGGTTGGTGTAGGACATCTCGGCGCCGGACAGGTTCGCCCCGGTTAAGGTGGCGCCGACGTCGCCGGTCAGCATGGCTCTAGACAGTTTGGCGTTGGACAGGTTGACGTTGGTCATGTTAGCGCCGACCAGGTTGACGCCGTCCATCCTGGCGCCGGTTAGGATGGCGCCGGATAGGTTGGCGCGGGACAGGTTGACGTTGTCCAGCACGGTTGCGTTGGGCAGGCTGGCGCCGGACAGGTTAGCCCCGCTCAGGTTTAGTCCCACCAGACTGGTCCCCAGAGCCCCGGTCACGTTGGCGCCGGCCACGTTGGCCCCCGGCCCAAACACATAACCGCCCTGCACGAGAACCCATCCACTCGGTAGGCCCCCCTGCGGGGTGCCAAC
>CAIXFH010000108.1 GCA_903918645.1 uncultured Actinomycetes bacterium
GTGAGATCTGCGCGACGCGCTAGCGCAGTCGCGATACTCGTTGCTGCCCTGGCGAAAAGGCCGACCGGGCCATGTGCCCAAGATCGATCAGCAAGCAACGCTGCGTAATCCTCATGCACGTCGACAACGAGTTTGTGGCCTGCGACTCGGCGCAACCATGAACTCGGCACCGCGTCGGGATCAAGGACGATGAGCACTCGTCCATTGGCCTGCCAGGGCGACACCAGCGCGTCGAACATCCGACCGCGCATCCCTCGCCGCGGGCGGGTTCGTACCGCCTGAGCCACCGGCGGTGCAGCCGTGGGATCACCAAGGCCAACCACCTCAACAGTGAGCCCGACGTCGGTGAGTGCAGCGACCAACCGATGAAGACGAGCATCGGCGACGTCGTGCCCCGAGGTCACCACGCTGACATCGCACGTGGACCTACCGCGCGACATCAAGGTCACATGTCTTCGAGCGTGTAGGCCGATTCGCCGACCTTCACAAAACGCGTGTACTCGGCGATGACGTGTTCGGGAGTGCCTCGCAACATGAGCTGGCCCTTGTTGAGCCAGATCGCGTCGTTGCACATGTCCTTCACCGTTCCGAGCGCGTGGCTGACGAGAAACATCGTGCGCGCCTCGGATACCAGTTCAGCCATCTTGGCCGCAGCCTTTGCCTTGAACTTGGCATCACCTGCCGACAGTGCTTCGTCGACCAGGAGGATGTCGGGATCCATGTGCACCGCAACAGCAAATGCGAGACGACTGAACATGCCGGATGAGTAAGTACGCATCGGCATATCCATGAAGTCACCGAGTTCGGAGAACTCTGCGATCTCGATGTACTTCTCGGCAATTTCAGCGCGGGTGTAGCCAGCAGCTAAACCGCCGAGAAGCACGTTCTCTTCACCGGACAGATTCGGGTTGAAGCCGACTCCGAGGGCAAGCAGGGTGCTGACCTTCCCGCGCACCTCGATCCGACCACTGGTGGGCGGAAGAATCCCGGCAATCGCTCGCATCAGGGTGGATTTGCCCGCGCCGTTGCTACCAACGATGCCCAGAACCGTGCCCTGTGGGACGTCGAACGAGACATGCTTAACTGCCTCGACCTCACGCACCGCGCGCTCGCCCCGGCCAAGGCGTAAGACGGCGTCCTTGAGAGTTGGACGCCTTTCGAATGTGGTGCGGTAGGTGATGCTGAGGTCCTGCACCCGAACTACCGGAGCACTAGAGGCGGACGGCAAAATCTCGCTCCCTCGACATGAAAACGAGCGCGCCGGCGATCAAAGTGCCGAAGGCCCAAGCAAACGCCTGCAGCCACATGGACCAGGGGATCAACTCACCGCGAACGAGGAGATCGCCCCAGCCACCGAGCAGGCTGAACAACGGGTTCGCGAACTCCAGGATCTTCAACTTCTCGGGCACGTTCTCGGGGTAATACAGGACCGGCGAGAGATAGAGCCAGATGCGCACGAAGTACGGCAGGAAACTGGTCGTGTCACGGAAGTAGACCTGCAGCGTAGCCAGCAGCATCGCCAGGCCAGTGGCAAAGACGATGATCAGCACAAGCATGGGGATCGCGAGAAGCTGCACCCAGCTAAATGACAAGTGGCTGATCACGGCGGCCAACAGGAATATGGCCATGGTCGGGACGAACTTACGAACCGCCACATAGACAGTCGAGAGCGGCAAGAGCATTCGCGGGAACGCGGTGTTCATGATGATTTTGCTTGCCGAAATCACCGATGATGCGCCGCCAGCCATTGCGCCAGAGACAAGGTAGAACGCGAACAGGCCAGCTAGTAGATGTGCGAAATAGCCACTCGGCAACTTGTCCGAGCCGCCACGCAACACCATGACCAGGACGTAATAGACCGAGGCGAGCAGCAATGGGTTGAGGACATTCCACAAGACACCCAGCGCGGTGTCCTGATGGTGCGCACGGATGCTCGACTTGGCCATCTCGAAAGCGAACTCTCGTCGGCGCCACAACTCACGGAAGTACGGCCGCATTCGGGGAAGCCCGGCTCGATGCGGCTCGTAGACGTGAAAGTCGCCTAGGAAGTCGTCGTCGGCTTCGATGGCCGTACGGCGGATCGACACGCGAGGACCTTCCGAGGATGGGAATGCGGACACCACCAAAGTGCGGGGCGCACCGTCCAGACTACCGTGCCCCGCATCGGGCTCGCGGCTGACCCGCGGCTCGCAAATGTCCACAAAATAGCCCAGCGATGGGACAGCAACGGGCTAGCGACGGCAGGCAGGACAGGCCACTGCCCTACTTCGCTCCGAGGCCGTCATAGACCTTATGAAGAGTTCGCGAGTCGGCATCCCACGACAGAGTGCCAGCGGCAGCGGCCACCGATGCCACCAGTTCGCCATACCGAGCAACCGCCCGACGAATCGCCGCTACAAGTGCTGCCGGATCGCCCGGCGCATAGGTCTCCCCAAGGTCGAATTGGCGCACAACCGAAGCGAGTTCAGACACATCGGTTGCAATCACCGGCACTCCTGCATGCACTGCGTGGAAAAGTTTGTTCGGCAGCGCGAGCACATGGCTTTCGAACTTGTCCGAGTGAGTCACAAGTGCGAGACCATTCGTGCGCAGCAGGGCTGTCACGTCATCAACGGAGATCGGGGCAAGGATCTGCGCCTTCGCAGCCGCGATCTGGTCTTGGTTGCGACCGAGCCACACCTCATCGGTCGGTCCGACCAAAGTGAGGGGTAGGTCAGTAGTGCGGGCCGCCGCCGCCAGCACAGTCTCAAGCTCACGGAAGGCATCGACTCGTCCGGCATAGACCAGGCCGCAGGGGGTGATCAGCCAGTGGTACGCCGATCTCAGCACGCACCGGAAACGAGTTGCGAACGACCACGACATGCGACCAGCCGTAACTGGCTCGTAGTGAGTTGGCCACACCCTCACCAACGGTGATCACTGCTGCAGCAGCCTGGCCGAGCCGTGCTTCGAGCTGACGTTCGCCTCGGTCCTGCAACGGAGTCGGACGATACTGCCGCTGCCTGCCGAGCCAGAGCTCGTGCGAGTCGTAGATGTAGGGCACACCTCGCTCGACCGCCACGGTCGCACCCGACTCGAGAGCAGTGAAGTCGTGCGCATGTACTACGTCGAAATCACGCGTACGAGCATCCGCAAGCGCCGCTCGCGCCCAGGAGCCAAATGCCTGGTTGCGATGCTGGGGCAGCAGTGTCCAGCGCGCCATCCGCTGCAGCGTCGAGAGTCGACGTCCCGACGCAGAGGCCTTGCCAGCCGGGCGAAATACGCTGGTCGCGCCAGCGCTCGATACGGTGATACCTGACGGGGGAACGAAGTCAGAGGGCACATCCTTGCCGATGACATGCACCGAATGCCCTACAGCAACAAGGGATCCCGCCTCACGCAACACGCGCGTATCGGTGACAACGGAGGTAGCGACAAGCATCAGGATTCGCATCAGCACGCAACTCCCGCAGTTTCGACAGCGCACAGGACGCATCCACGCTGTCGTCGGATCTGCAGGGGCACTAGTTGATCCTAGGGTCGAACGAGTCGGGGCAGCCCTGACCCGCCGGAGAATGGACTGGGTCGACCTCGATCTACTACGAGGTGCGCGCGAGTTCCTTGGCAAAGATGTCGCGGAAGTCAGCAGCGTCAGCAGCCCGAGGATTCGATGCGGTAGACGTATTCGCCAACGCCTTCGCTGCAAGCAGATCGAGGTCAGCGGGGTCGATCAGGTCCGACAGGTTGGGGATCCGCAGCGAAGTGTTGAGATCACGCACGTACGCGATGGCCGACTCGGCAGTTGCCTGATCATCGACTCCGGCTGGGAGCCCGAACGCATGCGCGAGGCGCACGTACTTGTCGCGGGATACCGGCAGGTTGTACTCCATGATCATCGGTAGCCCGATGGCACAGGTGACACCGTGCGGGGTGTCGTACGTGGCACCGATTGCCTCAGCGATTGAGTGACAACCGGCGACATCGGTGATCCCCACCGCAAGGCCCGACACCAGGCTTGCCTGAGCCATACCGCAGCGGGCCTCGACATCGGATCCATCGACCACAGCGCGCTTGAGATACAGCGCCACGAGGCGGGCACCTTCTAGCGCCATGCCATCGGAGGCGGGCGTATCGAGCCGACAGTGCAGTGAGTCAATCGCGTGGCTGAGAGCGTCCATCCCGGTAGCGGCGGTAACCGCGGCCGGCACCGAGAAGGTGAGGTCTGGATCGACCAGGGCAACCGCTGGACAGATGCGCGGGTCGAACAGATTCATCTTCTTCTTGCGAACGGTGTCGGTGATGATTGCCGACGGGGATACCTCACTGCCAGTTCCAGCGGTCGTGGCTACGGCGATGACCGGAACCGGTTGCTGCCGAAGAGTTCCGAAGTCCTCCCAATCGCGAGGGTGACCGCCATTGGTGAGCAGCACGCCGATGCACTTGGCCGAGTCGATGGGTGAGCCGCCACCGATGGCGACCAAGAGGTCGATGTTGAGTTCGCGCGCGAGCTCGGCTCCCTCGATGCAGTGCACATCGCGCGGGTTGGGCTGCACCTTGGTGAACAAATGCACCTCGACCCCAGCAGCTTCGAGTTGGCTAACTGCCCGATCGACGATGCCGAGCGCCACCACACCGGGGTCGGACACGATCATTACTCGGCTGGCGCCGAAGCCCGCCACCTCGGTCGCGAGAGTGTCAAAGACACCGCGGCCGAACTGAGCCCTAGTCGGCATGTGGAAGGTACCGTCGGCCGCGATGCCGACCCCGCGGCGCGTGATCGCTGGATGCTCACTCATGTTGACTCCTCGTCGTGGCTCGCTGATGGGCGCGGACTCGCAACTACGAGCGAGCTCAGGCCAGATTGCTAGGTCGTCGCGCGAGCAAGGTGATGAGGTCGAATACGACAGTGGCCGCGGCAACCGTGGTGAGTTCAGCGTGATCGTAAGCCGGCGCCACCTCGACAACGTCAGCGCCGACGATGTTCAAACCCGTCAACCCACGAAGGGCGGCCAGCAGCTCGCGGCTGGTGAGCCCCCCGGCCTCGGGTGTACCCGTACCGGGTGCAAACGCGGGATCGAGCACGTCGATGTCGATCGACACGTAAACGGGTAGGTCGTCGATCCGCTCGTGGATCGCCTCGATCACGGCTGGGACACCCATGTTGTCGACATCGGTTGTCCGGATCGTGCGGAACCCGAAACGCGCGTCATCGATCAAGTCATGGGCACCGTAAATCGGACCGCGGATTCCCACATGCATCGAGTGGTCTTCGATCAACAAGCCTTCCTCGAACGCGCGACGAAACACCGTGCCGTGCGTGGTTGGAGTGTTGAAGTAGGTGTTCCACGTGTCGAGGTGCGCGTCAAAGTGCAGCAGTGCCACGGGTCCGTGTACACGCGTGACTGCTCGGAGCATGGGAAGTGCAATCGTGTGGTCGCCGCCGATTGCAACAACGCGATGATCGGGAGTGATGAGCCCGGCCGCGTGGTTTTGAATCTGACCGAGAGCCTCGTCGATATTGAACGGAGTGACCGGGACATCGCCAGCGTCGACTACCTGGATCTGTTCGAACGGCGTGATCCCGAGTTCGACATGATGTCCTGGGCGCAGGTGCCTGGACGATTGCCGAACCGCCATCGGACCGAACCGAGCACCAGGGCGGTATGAGGTGCCAGTGTCAAACGGCACCCCAAGGATCGCGACGTCGTAATCGCTCACCCGATCGATCTCGGGCACCCGAGCAAAGGTGGATGAGCCTGCGTATCGAGGTACCTGCGTACCAGACACAGCGCCTACGATCTTCGGCTTACCCGGATCGCCTTGCGTGGCGTCCGAGCCGTCGCCAGAAGTGTCCCCAGAACTGCCCGCAGAACCACTCTCAGACATCGCGTCCCAATCCATGCTCGCTCATACTCGAACTCATAGTCGGACTCACGCTCGAGTCCGGGTGATGCCGCCGGTGGGCTGGATGATCTGCCCGACCATGCCCGACGACAACGGGCCGGCCAGGAACGACACGGCACCTGCGATGTCCTCAGTGCTAGCGATCTGACCGATGGGCACTGACTCGGCATAGACGCGGCGCATCTCATCGAGGGTGATCCCGGCGTCGTCAGCATCGACCTGCAACTGCTCGGTATCGATGAATCCCGGCGCGATGCCGTTGGTGAGAATCCCCTGCGGCCCGAGCTCGCGGCCAAGCCCCTTGGTCAGTGCCACGAGGCCAGCCTTGGACGCGGCGTAGGCGGTGGCGTTGGCCTGACCGATCACGCCCCAGCCCGAGGCGATGATGACGATCCGGCCGTGACCGATCTCGCGCATGCCAGGGACCACAGCCTGAATGAGCCGGAAGTGGCCCGACAGATTGACGTCGAGGTGACGCCACCACTCGACCGGATCAGCCTCGAGGAAAGGGCTCATGGTCATATAGGCGGCGTTCGCGACGAGGACGTCGACCCGGCCCCATTCCGAAGCGATGCGCGACACGATCGCCGACGTCGCGTCAGGGTCGCTGATATCGCCAGGCACGGCGAGACCGTCGAGTTCGGTAGCAAGTTCACTGAGGCGACCATCGTCGACCAGATCATTGACCGCGACTTTGAATCCGTCGCGGCCAAGGCGGCGAGCGGTGGCTAGGCCGAGGCCTTGAGCCGCACCCGTGACAAGGGCGATCTTGCGCTCCGCCATGTCAGATCACCGCCCCTGCGTTGGGCGAGATGACCTCGCCGCAATACTGCGAACCTTCACTAGCCAGGTAGAACACGGCGCCAGCGATTTCCTGCGGCGTAACAAGGCGGCCAAGCGGCAGAGTCGCGAGGTACTCGGGCTCCCGCCAAATTGAGTCAGCCAAGAGCAGCGGGGTATCGGTCGGGCCGGGTGCAACCGCATTGACCCGGACACCAGATCGAGCCACCTCTAACGCGAGAGACTTGATGAATCCAAGAACGGCACCCTTGGCAGCGACATAGTGCAGGTCGGTCGCGCTGCCACCGAGTGCAAGTTCGGAAGAGATCGCGACGATTCCACCGCTTTGCCGTTCGAGCATCCCGGGGAGCACCGCGCGAGCCACATTCACTGTGCCACCAACGATTACGGCCAGCATCCGATCCCACTGGTGGCGAGTGATGTCGACGACGTCAATGCCCTCTTCGTAGTAACCAGCGGCCGTGACGACAAAGTCGATCCGGCCGAGTTGCTCCTGCACTTGCGCGATTGCAGCGGCCACGGCAGCTGCGTCGGACACATCGGCTTGGACGGGCACATCGGTGTCGGACGTACGCAGGTCAAGACCTGCTGTGCGCCAGCCGCGCTCGCGGAACAAGGCTGCACAGGCCGCGCCGATCCCGCTCGCTGCGCCGGTCACCAAAGCGACCGGCGCAGCGTCATTGAGGTCGGGCACTATTCCTCCGCAGAAACGGTGGGCTCGAACATGTTGTCAGCGGTCTCACCAGCACTCTTGAGCATGATGGTGGAAATGACCAACCCTGCGAGACCAAGAACAACGATGGCGATCACGATGCTCCAGTTGAGGAATTGATCGCCGCCGTAGGAGTCACGCGGCCACGCAATGTTCACTGTTTCCAGGGTGATCCAGATCGCCGCAAGGTAGGTCACCGCGGTGCCCCACTTGCCCATTGCGACCGGGCCAGGCTGCCAGCCACCGCGCGCCCGAACCACAGCCGCAGCCACGACCGGGAGAAGGTAGGACAGGAAGATTCCGGCGGTAGACGCACTGAGCAAGATCGTGAACGCCTTGGGGCTAGCCAGGATGAACATCAAAACGATGGCGGTGATGGCGGTGAAGGCCAACACCACCCTGGGCAGGCGCTCGGAGCCTGACAGCTTCGAGAGCTGCCGAGAGAACGGGATCTCCCGAGCGCGCGCACTCGCCCAGATCGCCCGTGAAACCGCTGCCTGCACCGCGATCATGCTTGCGATGAAACCGATGGCCAAGAAGAGCAGGAAGATGCGGCCCCAGATTGCGCCGAGGTGTGTCTCGAGGGTGGTGACGATGGGGTTGGTGTCCTTGCCCGAGAGCACATCGTCGAGGTTGGGGATGGCCAGAACGAGCGCGAGCGCTGCGAACATAACCAGAGCACCGGCCGCGACGAGGGAGAGCACAATCGCCTTGGGCAGCACGTGACGTGCTTCGCGCACCTCTTCAGCAATGGATCCAGCAGACTCGAAGCCTACGAATGAGAAACCGGTGTAAGCGACGACGGCCAGGAATGGGCCGAGCACCCAACTGCCACTACCCCCGGTGCCCATGGTGTCGAACACGATGCTGAACGGGTGCTGGCGGTGCGCGAACATCGCAAAACCGATACCCAGCGACGCCAGTAGCTCGCAGGTAAGCGAGATGTAGAGCAAGCCCTTGAGGAACTTGCTGCCGATCATGTTTGCCATGGTGCCAAAGGCCAAGATCGCAGCAGCCAGCAAGTCGGTCTGGAACTGCGAGAGGTCATTGAGCCCGAGCGCGGGTGCCAAGAACCCAGCCGCAGCTAGGGCAACCACGGCGATAGTGATCACAAAGCCCCAGCTGTACGCCCAGCTCGTGAACCAGCCGTAGCGCGGCCCGAGGAGTTCGCGCGACCACTGGTAAACACTGCCCGAGAACGGCCACTTCGAGACGAGGTCACCGAAGACACCGGTGACCATGAGCTGCCCAATCAGGACGATCGGAAAGGCCCACCAAAAGGCTGGCCCGGCAATGGCGAGGCCGAGGCCGAAGACCGAGTAGATGCCGACGATGGGCGAGACATCTGAGAAGGCCAGCGCGAACGCTGACCGCAGAGTGAAGTCACGAACCGGGCCTGCGGTGCCGCTGACCACCTCATTGTCTTGCGATGTGGCATCTACCATGTCGAGCCTCTCTCAGGTGTTGATGGGCGCTGGAGTTAACAAGCTCCGGGGTTGACGTTCGGGGTTGACGTTCGGGGTTGACGTTCGGGGTTGACGTTCGGGGCGATCAGGAAGCAGGTTGATCGGGAGTGGCGATCCAATGTGCGGCCTCGGGCAGCACTGGCGGAACGACCTCCCGGGGCGTAAGGCCAAGGCTTACGACGTGAGAAGCGACCTCGCCGACCGTGGTTATCCACGTGCCGCCGAGAGACTTCATCCGGTCAAGGAGCCGGTCGAGTACTTCAGCGCGGGCGGGCCGACCCGACATGAATGGGTGACAGCACAGATTGAATGCGGCACCGAGTTTGTGCATCGCCTCCAACTCCAAAGTCCACATCTCCAGGGCTTTGGCCGGGCTCTCGATGACCCCGGTACCGATGAGGTCAGGCAGGAAGGCGTACTGCTCCCAGTCGTCAAGCCCCCACCACACCGGCACCTCTACCAGGGTGGTGCCGTTCGTCGATCCGGGCACTGCCAGCACGTAGGGGTGATCGGAGTCCATCAGGCTTGAGTCGTAGATGAAGCCGCGGTCGGCGAGTAGGCGCGGGGTGTGCCAGTTCATCTCCCACATCGGGGCGCGATAGCCGACGGGCCGCACGCCAGCGACATCCCAGAGCGCCTTGAGGCCCAGATCGATCATCTCGCCCTCGGTCTGCTCCGACATCCCGATCGTGCTCTCGTGGAAGTAACTGTGGTGTGCGATCTCATGCCCAGCCTCGACGATCGACCGAACCACGTCGGGATAGCGGTGAGCGGTGTAGCCGGGAGTGAAGAAGGTGCCGCGCACTCCGTGATTGGCCAGGATCGACAGGATGCGAGGCACCCCAACCAGCGGACCATAGGACTGGTGAGTCATCGGAGTCATGCGGTGCATGGAATTGATGTCGACGGTGAGGACCGCGGCCTCGGCGTCGAGGTCGAAGGTGAGGCAGCCAGCTGCCTGGTAGCCCTCCGGCCACGCGATGGCCGCAGGTGCAACCGCCGGACTCCGAAGCTCGTCAGCGTGCTGTGCCATAGCGCCTCCCCTGTCTGAATATGTGCTGACAATCGCGGTTGTCACGATGTGTGACCATCCGACCGCAGCGCAAACCTTCCCGATCCATTCATCCTGCGGTATGAATTACCTCGTGCCATGGCACTAAGGGCGGCCTCGAAATGGGAGCATTCATGTCAATAACCGTTCGCGAACTACTGCAGTTACCTCACCTTCAGGCAGTACTGCTCGCTGGTGATACCGGTATTGATCGTGACATCAGTTGGGTGCACACCTCGGATCTGCCTAATGCGTGGGAGTGGCAAGGCCCGGGGGAGCTCCTGCTCACCAACGGCACCGGGCTACCAGTCGACCCCGCGGGTCAGGTCGAGTTCATCGAACGACTCGCGGCCACCGGCGCGACCGGGCTCGCCGCTGGCGGAGGTGTGCCCGGACCCACAATGACGCCCGCACTTCTGCGTCGAGCCGCCGATCTGGACCTACCCGTACTCACCGTGCCGTTCAGCGTCCCGTTCACCTCGGTAGTGCGCGCGGTCGCCACGGCAAACGAGCGCGAGGAATCCCGGCAGTTGCTCGTGGTCGCGCGGCTGTACGAGTTGCTTCGTCAATCCATCGCCGTCGGCAGCGCGGGGCCTGGCCTGCTCGAGCGGCTCGGCCACGAACTTGGTGTCCGCCTCTACCTTGTCGACCCAGTGAACGGCCGCTCGCTACTCGATAACGACGATGAGAACCCATACGCAGCATCGCTTGCCGCCGGCTTTGCTCAGCACGGTCAGGCACTTCCCGGCATGTTGCGCCTCACCCGCGACGATGACCCACATCAAACTGCGGTAGCAGTCGGGGTCCCCACCGAACGACCGACTGCGCTGGTGATCGAGTCGTTCGGCCACGCGCTCCCAAGCACCGTGCTACTCCAGCATGCCGCTGCGGTGGGGGCCCTGGAACTCGCACAGTTGACAGCGCGGCAAGAGCGCCAGCGTCGAGCGGGCGGCGACCTGCTTGGCCAGTTGCTCGACCGTAGGGTCGATGACGACACTGCCATCAGCGCGGTGGGGGCTCTCGGGCTGGCACTGGCTGAGTGCGTGATCGTCGCTACTCGAGCGCAATTAGTCGACACCGATCCGGCGGGCGAACTCACCAGATCGCGGTTACCGCACCTCACCGTGCTCCGGGATGGCTACGCCTACTTCCTCGTGCCCGCCCTCGCCCTCGCCGACGCCGGCACCGGCACCGGCACCGAAAACAACACCGCCGATCGGTGGCTCGCCGGCTCGGTAGCAGGTGTCAGCGACACAGTCGGACGGCCAGCCCGGGCACCCGAGGCAGCCGCGGAAGCTGGCTGGGCACTGTCGGCAAGCGAGGCCGAGGGACGCTCACTACTGCACTTCGGCGAAGGGACGATCCTGCTGCCTCGCACCGTTGCCGAAGCGGAGGCGATTGTCGCCCGAGTGCTCGGCCCGCTCCTGGCACACGATGAGCGAACGGGCGAATACCTCAAAACCGTGCGAGTAATCCTCGAACTCGACCGCTCGTGGCAGGCAGCAGCAGCCCAGTTGCACATCCATAAGCAGACACTCGGTTATCGGCTGCGCAAGATCGAGGCGCTGACCGGACGCGGATTCGTCCGCACCGAGCACCTCGCGGAGTGGTGGATGGCGCTTCGTGCCTACGACATGCTCGCCGGGCTAGGCACCTCACGGCGCGTCTCCTGACCCGAGTGGTCTCGCTGATCCTGATACTGATCAGGGCTGCGTGAATGCCTTACTTGCCACGGGCCCTAGACCCACGGCATTCCTGGCCTGCACCTGTACTTGGTAGCTGCGCCCCTGGACCCGACCGCTGATGCTCGCCGTGCGCGCAGCAGCCGTGGTAGAGATCCAGGCCGAGTATGTCTTGGCCACAGTGTCGTACCAGCGAACCCGGTAACCGGTGATAGCACTGCTGCCCACAGAAACGGGAACAACCCAGGTCACCTTGGCCGACTGAGCGGGCGAAGCCGGGAAGCTCAGGGACAAACTGCGCGGCTCAGAAGGAGCGCCGGCCATGACCGCCGACGAAGCCGCCGAAGACCCGGACTCCTTGCCAGCACCGTTTCTCGCTTGGACCGTGAACGTGTACCTCACACCATTGACCAAACCGGTGACTGTGCAAGTGCGCGCGGCCACCGCGGTCAAAGTCGCGCTTGTCGAGCAGGTTCGAGCCGACGAGCCGACATTCGGGGACGCCGTAACGGTGTAGCGGACGACCGAGACACCACCCGACGTCGACGGCGCAGCCCACGTGACGACCGACGAAGCAGCCCGGGGGCTGGCCTTGACTGACCGCGGCGCTGATGGGCTGACCGCAGAAACGGTGACCGCGACCTGCGCGTCAAACGAGGCGTAGCCGGGGTCGGTGGGAGTGAATGTCACATCCTGCAATGCCGTGCCAACTGCAGGAACGGATGCTGGCGACACGAACGCCCAAGTACCTGCCTGGATAGTCTGGCTATCGTTGACGACTACCCCACCGCTGAGGATGGACGCCGACAACGGCTGGCCATAAGTGATACCGGAGGCTGTCGGGGTGTAGCCCCCGTATACCGATGTTCGGCCAACGATGAACAAGGTCGCCGTGGGCGTGTCATCAAATGACCAGCCATCGGCCTGACCACCCGAACAGACGATCGTCCACGAAGTACCTGCAGCCGCTGCTAACGAGTAGCCAGGCGCGGAGCAGGTGGGGTTAGTGCGGTTCGGCGCGCTCAGCACGGCATAGGTCGAGAGCGAGCTTCCAAAGCTCGTGGCCAGAACTCCGGATGCGTACGTCAACGAGTGGGGGAACACCGTTACCGAATGTGCCTCAACCGCACCTATCTCGCAGCCGTTGCCCGCCGGGCGAACCTCACCGCGTTGATCCACGACAACGGCCGCCGGGGGCGCACTCTGGCTCACACATGACGCAGGCGGAATCGCCTCCAGCACAGGCGATCCAGCTAATGGCAGCATCGTGGAGGTAAGGCCACCGTTATCCGCCAGTGGGCCTAGGCGAGCATCGTTGCTGCTAGCAGTCGAATCGCCGGTGGCCACCAGGTGACACGAGTCGGCCGTTTCATTTGCGTAGTTGTAACCACTGGAAGTCGCGGCCTGCGAGCACAAAGTCCCAGTCGCCGCCGGGGGCAACGTCAACACATTGGCAGACAATGCGCTGGGCCCCGCGATCGCGCTGCCTGTGGCAGCTGAGTTGCCGACGAAGGTCGAGTACGCGATGCGCGACGTGCCAGCGTTGATCGCCCCGCCGAGAACCGAGGTGTTGGCGTTGAACGTGCTGTTCAGAACGGAAACAGCCGCGTCTGGCGCATTGATGGCGCCCCCCGGACCGGATGAACTATTCCCTGCGAAAGTCGATCGGTTGACCACCACGCCAACAAATGTTGCCATCACCGCGCCGCCGCCATCACTGCCGCAGCCCGAGCAGTCGTCAACATTGTTGATGAACTGGCTGTCATTGATGACAAGGGAAATTGCACCTCTGGCGACACCGTTGTACGCAGCGATGGCCCCACCCACGCTCATCGTGTCAGCGGTGTTCGCACTCATAACCACGTGGTTAAGGGTGGCGTTAACTGCCTCCAGCCACAGCGCTCCGCCGTCGTGAGCGACGCCACCGGTAAAACTGAGGTCACTCACCACGACTGTGAGGGTCGTCTCGCTGAAAAAGCCTGGTGAGAGAACGCCAGACAGTTGCATGATGCCACCGCTGGACTGGTGGGCTCCGCCTACCAGGGTCGCACCGTTGCCAACGATGGTGAGCAGCCCCGTCCCGGAATAGGTGATTTGGCTCGACAGCGTGATGGAAGTCTGCGAGCCGATGTCGACACAGACCGACCCGCCGTCATGACCCTGGGCATCTGCCATTGCTTGGCGCAGGGTCCCGGTGCCACTGTCGGAGGTGCTGGTCACCGTGAAGTGCGACGAGTCTGCGGTTGGGCACAAGACAGCGTCCGCCGAGCCAGCACTCGCGACGGCAAGCCCGCTCAAAGCGAGAACCGCAACGACCAGTGCACTGACACGGGGACGAACTCGGTCTGGCATCCGCACAACAATGTCCCTTGCTGGGGCCACCGTGAGACGGTGGCATCCTCGCCGGCTGCGAAAACCGCAACCGGCGTCGAGAAGCTCAAGCGCCCCCCAGCACACGCATATTTTCGACATTCAGTGGAGCACATGTCAACGACATCGCTAATGAAAGCCCTTGAAAGAGTGGCTAATCTGCTTGGACGACCCGGCCCCACGACACTGTGATGTGACCAATTCCGGCGACCTCGCAAGCGCACGGATTGGCCGACACAATCAGCATGAGCGACCAGGGATTGCGCGATCGCGCTGCACTCACGCTGCGGATCGGATCGCTTGCTAATTCCGTTGGGTCGATCCCGCAGCAGCCGAAGGTCTTCTAGTCTGAGAAATATGCGAGCGGGGGTGCGCCGATGGCTGGTAGCGGGTGTGGCGCTGACCACGCTCATCGCGATTGTGGGCGCAATCGCCCGATGGCCCACCCGCGAGACTGAAGTCCGAGCCGCCACAGTCTCGACTCCGTCGTCGGCGCATGCCTCGATCCGCCCGCCAGCGACGACCAGCGCACCTCCAGCCGCACAGTCGCCGGTAAGTCAGTCGCCCAGCTCGACAGCGCCCAGCTCGACAGCGCCCAGTTCGACAGCGCCCAGTTCGACAGTTGCCGGTGTATTCGTCGCAGCAGGCGTTCGCCAATGGCTGCATTGTCAGGGCAGTGGACCACTGACCGTGGTCGTGGTGACTGGCCTGCAAACACCAGCTTCGGCGTGGGTAAGCGTACGTCCAACCTTGGAACGGATCACTCGAACGTGTGTGTACGACCGGCCCGGCCTAGGTCGAAGCCCGGCACGGCACGACACAACAAGGGTTGTCGATGCGGAACTGTATGCGCGGGAGTTGGTCGCCTTGCTTGCAGTGGCTGGGGAAGGTCGCCGAGTGGTCCTGGTTGGGCACTCGTTCGGCGGCCTCATCGCGCGGGCGTTTGTGGCCATCGACCCAACCCGTGTTCGCGGTGTGCTGCTAGCCGAGAGCGTCACACCGCACGACCCGACCACAGGGGCCTACTGGGCAGAGGCAGGGCATCGAGTGAATATGGTCCCGAGTTCAGTTGCCGCGAGCCCACCGAAAGCGAGCCATGAACCGGCTTTTGGACGACTACCCCTGCTCGTACTCAGCGCCTCCAACCCTGAAGGGGACCATCTTGGCGGCCCCACCTATGGCCAACCGCCATCGCGGACCGAGCTCTGGCGCACGCAGCAACGGGCCGAACTCGCCCTATCCGACAATGCGATCCAAGTGATCGCGCGTTCGGGTCACGTGCTTCAACAGGACAATCCAGCCGCGGTGGTCGACGCAGTGCGAGCACTTGTCGCCGCAGCCACCACCGGAAAGTTCCTGCAGTGCAAGAACATCTGGCGGGACGACAAAGCGACGTGCCGCTAGCGGCAAGTCATTCGTAGGAGCTACTCAGGCAAGTAGGTTCGCCACGTCATCGGCTCGGTGGCAAGCGACTTGCCGCCCGCCGACATCGCGCAGAGCCGGAGTCTGGGCACGACAGATGTCCAGCACCAGCGGGCAGCGCTCGGAGTAGGGGCATCCCGTCGACGGGACCGACGCCCCCGCGGTGATGCGCGTGAGTGCGGGCCGATGCACCCCAATCTCGGGAACGGCCGATCGCAATGCACGCGTGTACGGGTGCACTGGCGAGTCGAGCAGATCCCGAGTGGGTCCGCTTTCCATGACCGCGCCTTCGTACAGGACCACACTCGACTCGCACAGCCGGTCGACGACGGCGAGGTTGTGCGAGATCAGTACGTAGGCCAATTGACGACGCTCTCGCAGCCCCTCAACCAGTTGCAGAACGCGCTCCTGCACAGTGACGTCAAGAGCGCTGGTCGGCTCGTCGAGCACGAGCAGCCGTGGCTCCAGAGCCAAGGCGCGCGCGATCACCACGCGCTGACGTTGTCCGCCAGAGAGCTGGTGCGGATAGCGCGTCATGATGTCGATGGGTAGGCCAACCTCGTCGAGTAGTGCGGCCACCCGCTCTCGTCGCTGAGCCTTGGGCACCGTGTCATGAATCGCGAGGGGCTCCGATACCGACGACAGCACCGACATCCGTGGGTCAAGAGCGCCGTCACCGTCCTGGAAGACGAGTTGCACATCGCGGCGATACGCCGACAGCGCAGAACCCTTGAGCGCGAGCACATCTGCGCCGTCGAATGTCACGGACCCAGACCCAGCCGGATGCAACTTCAGCAGCGCGCGCGCAATCGTCGTCTTGCCTGATCCAGACTCGCCGATGATGCCCAGGCCATAAGGCCCGGCTGGTACACGCAGGTCGACTCCGTGTACGACCTCGCGTTCGCCGTAGGACAGACGCAACCCCTGAACGAGGAGCAGGTCACTCATCGGGTCCGTCCGATCACAGGCACGGCCAGCAACAACTCACGGGTGTACTGCTGCGCCGGTTCGTGCAGGATCTGCGAGGTGGGCCCTTGCTCGACGACTTCTCCGCGACGCATCACCATCACCTGATCTGCGAGTTCGCCGATCACAGCGAGGTCGTGGGAGATGAACACGATCGCGGTGCCATGACGTTCGCGTAGGCCACGCAACACATCGATGACCTCTGACTGCACCGTGACGTCGAGGGCGCTGGTCGGCTCGTCCGCGATCAGTACATCGACCCGCAGCGCGGCGACCAAAGCAATCGCAAAGCGTTGCGCCTGACCACCAGATACTTCATGTGGGTAACGACTCAGGATCTGCGGATCGAGCACCACTTCTACTAGGGCCTGCTCCATGCGAGCCTGTCGCTCGGCGCGAGGAACACCGTGCAACTTAAGCGTGCGACCGAACAGAGCGCCAAGAGTGATAGTCGGATTGAGCGACGCGCGAGGGCTTTGCAAAATCATTGCCATCCGACGCCCGCGCACGGCACGCCACTGCTTGTTGGTCAACGTGCTGAGTTCGACGCCGCCGAGTTGCACGCTGCCGGTCACGCTGCCACCGGCGTAACGGGTGAGACCCATCAGAGCAAGAGCTGTCTGCGACTTCCCTGAGCCACTCTCGCCCGCGATTCCGAGGACCTGACCTGCTGCCAGATCTAGCTCGGGGATATGGGCGACAACAGAGTCACCGTAGGAGACCTGAAGGTCGCGAACTCGGATCACCGGAGTCCTCGCTTCGGGTCGAACACGGTCTGTAGCCCGTCGCCGACGAAGTTGAACGCGACTGCCGTGAGCAAGATGGCAAATCCCGGGAACGTGATCACCCACCATGCAGTGGTCGCAAGTGGTTGGCCCTGGGCGACCATGAGACCCCACTCCGGAGTCGGATCCTGCGCGCCAAGACCAAGGTAGGACAGCGTCGCGGCGGTCAAGATGATGCCGGCGGCATCAAGCGACATCTGAACGAAGACCGGTGTTGCGGCGTTGGGCAGCACGTGTCGGACGAGTTGGCGAGTACGACTCGCACCCAGGACACGCGCAGCATCGGAGTAGCCCTGCCGACGAATCGACGCTGCCTGACCGCGTGCCAGCCGCGCGTACCAAGGCCACCAAGTGAAGGCGATCGCCATCGCGGCGTGCAGCGCGCTGGGGCTAAGTACCGCGGCAAGGGCAACAGAAAGGAGCAGCGCCGGGAAGGCGAGGAAGACATCGGTGACCCGCATGAGAACTGAATCAAGCCAGCCCCCAAAGAACCCAGCAGCCAATCCAACCGTGAGCCCGACAACGGCCGACACCACAAGCACGAGAACAACAATCCCGAGCGAGACGCGCGCACCAAAGATCACGCGCGTGAAGATGTCTCGGCCCACCATGTCGGTGCCGAACCAATGTGCTGCGCTGGGAGCAAGCAGCGTCTGGGCCGGGTGCACCACCGCTCCGGCGTCTTGCGGGTAAGGCGTGATCCACGGAGCGAGCAGGCCAGCAAGGACCACGAGCGCGCCTAAGACAGATCCGATAATCAGCAACGGCACCCGCTTTGCTGAGCCCCATCCGGGCCAGATCCGCGATAGCCGTCGACGGGGCTCGCCCGCTAGATCCGCCGCAGGCAATAGGTCGGGCGTCTGTCTACTCATGCGCGAACCCGCGGATCGATGATGGCCTGCACGAGATCGACAATGAGATTGAGCAGGACGTAGAGCAAGGCCACGACGAGAGTGACACCGAGAATCGCAGGGATATCGAGCGTTTGGATCGCCTTAACTGCGTAGGAACCCAGGCCGGGCCAGTTGAACACTGACTCGACAATGAAGGAGTTCGTGAGGGCATATGCAAAGACCAAGGCGATGAGCGAGACGATCGGGTTGAGAGCGGGCCGCAGGGCGAACCGGCCGAACACGCTGAGTTCAGAGAAGCCGAGTGCGCGCACCATGCGGATGTGTTCATCGCCGAGGTTTTCAAGCAGAGCACCACGGGTCACCATTGCCACTGCGCCAATCGGATAGGCCGCGATAGCTATCACCGGAAGCACCAAATGCGTTGCAGCACTTGCGAATACCGGCCAGTTGCCCGTGAGCAGGGCATCTACTACGGGTACGCCGATCACGCTATAGAGCGGGCTGGTCGAGTCGAGCGCAGTGTCGTATTGACCCGCGACAGGTAGCCAGCCCAGGCGGGAGAAGAACACAATCTGGAGCAGGATCGCCAGCCAGAACACGGGCATCGAGACCATGAGAATCGAGATGACTTTCGCCGCGAGATCACCAAGCGTGCCCTGCGATCGTGCCGCGGCCAGACCCAGAGGGATACCGATCAACGCAGCAAACACGAGCGCAATCCCCACTAGCACAAGCGTTGTCGGCAGGACCTGTATCAGATCGGACGTCACCGGTTGTTTGGTGTGCAACGAGATACCAAGGTCTCCGTGCACGATGCCCGTGATGTAAGTGACGAACTGCTGCCACAGCGGCTGGTCGAGCCCAAACTGCTCGCGCACCGCAGCGAGTTCTTCAGCAGACGCCCTCGGCCCGGCGTACGCCACCGCTGGATCTCCTGGGATGAGCCGGGCAATGACGAACGTCAAGACAATGACGCCCAGCACAACTCCGAACGCCTGCGCGACGCGAGAGGCGACATAGCGGCTCATAACCCTCCGTCCAGGTCGATGCTTGAGCGCTAGTCCGCTGTGGCAGCGCAGTCGTTATGCGGTCGGCGTCAATTGGTAGACGAAAACGACGTTGCCATATGACGGGTTGTCAACGTAACCCTGCACAGTTGAAGCGAGAGCACGTTGGTAGTTGATCACACCTAACACTGCCGTGACCGCCTGGTCGGAAATGGCCTTCTGCAGTTCGACGTACTGCTGTTCGGCCTTGGGCCGGTCAGTGGCGGTCACCGCTTGCAGGCCGTCGATGGTGGTGTCGGCTGCCTTGTCATCCCAGTACGACAGGTTGAAGTACGGCGGTGTGGCCGAGCGGAAGAGATTGATGAACCACGAGTAGGGATCCGCGTAATCTGGGTACCAGTAGAACAAGAAGATGTCTTGATGCTTGGACGCATCAGTCGACTTCCCCAGATCCCATTGGGTCTCCCACGCCAGCGCCTTGCCTTGCAGATCTACCCCGACACTCGCCAGATTCGCCTTCATGACTGTCACCACGGTCTCCTGCACAGGATCGCCAGCGGCATAGGTGAGAACCAACGAAAGTTTCTTGCCACCGGGTCCGTAGCCTGCCGCGGTGAGCAACTTCGTCGCGTCAGCAGCGTTGGTGGTCGGCTGCACCTCGGTCGTGTAGCCGAGTAGGCCTGGCGGCACGACACCCGTGCCCTTGACCATGCCGCCCTGCACAGTGGTGATGATTCCGTCGTAGTCAATCGCCTCCGCAACAGCCTTGCGGACATTGACGTCAGCGAGCGGACCCGATGCCGTGTTGAGCATGGCGAGCATGTTCTGGAATGAGGGGGCCTCCTCCGTGGTGACGCCCTTCGCTCCCTTCAGGCTCGCGAAAACCGTCGAGGAAACCGCTGGCATGAACGAACCTTGACCGCTTTGCAACATCTGCACGGCAGTGGTCTCCTGCGGCACCACCTTGAAGACAACCGACTGGTAGTGAACGCCAGACCAGCCGCCCCAGTAGTCCTTGTTTGCCTTCAGTGTCAGCTCGTTCTCGGTGCCCTTCTTCCACGAGTCGACGACGTATGCGCCAGTGCCAGCAGCGTGTCCGGCCTCGAACCACTTGGCGAGATCACCAGTGACTGCCTTGGTGTCATAGATGAACGCGGCGTAGGCGGAGGAAGCAATGAGATCCAGCGGTGCGGCGTACTTGAGGTCGAAGACGAGGGTCGCCGGGTCCTTAGCCGTGATGGTCTTGACCGGGTCCCAGATGTAGGCGCCGCCGCCTGCGAGCTCGATGGTTCGATCGAGCGCCGCCTTCACTGCAGCAGCATCCATCGGATTGCCGGTGGTGAACTTCACCTTGTCGCGCAAGGTGAATGTCCAGGTGAGGCCGTCCGGTGAAGCAACCCACTTGGTAGCAAGCAAGGGCTCGACCTTGTTTGTCTTGGGATCGCTGCGGGTTAGTTGCTCATAGAGGTTGTTCGTCGCTATTCCCTCATTGGAATAGCTCGTCGCTGGGTCCCATGAGGTCATGACGTCAAGGTTGTTGATGTAGGTAAACGTGGCGTTGGTAGGTGCCGGCTTGGAGTCCGGGGCCTTACCCGAGCACGCGGCAAGAAGCGATGCGGCAGCGATCACGGCCACAAGGCGTTGGACAGTGCGCATGTATGACTCCTTCTACAGTCGACCGAGCGGACCAACGGCCTTCACGCTGATGCGCGCGACCGGTTCGGTGAGATAGGCGAGTGGGATCTCATCAATCTCGACGATCTCAATATGTTCTGGATCTGCGCCAGCCTCAATGGCACGCGCTCGGGCTTGGGCACACGCTGCCTCGATCACTCGGGTGCGGCCTGGCGCCATGGAGACCACTTCGTCCCAGCGACCCGAAACCTGGGCAATCGCAGCACCGATTGCGTTCGCAACGTCGTAATGGTCGGGACGAAGTACCTGAGACACCCCGGGGATCGACTCTGGGATCAAAACCGAACCGCCGCCTACGACGATGAGGGCGACATCGCCCTTCCCCAGTTTCATCCGGTCGACGGCATCAGCGATCATCGAGTCGACGATGTCGAGGGCCGACGACAGTGCGCGTTCGTGCCCGGCTGGCGCGGGCATCGTTCCAATAGTCGCTCGGCCAGCTTGCACTGCCGCATCGGTGACGGTCGGGGTGCTACCGCCGAAGGACAACGCCTCCGACGGGAGGCGGTAGCCGACACTGTCGGGCCCGAGTTCAACTCCCGTTGGGGTCTGTCGAACGATGGTTCCACCACCGAGTGCGATCGCGAGGACGTCAGGCATTCGGAAGTTGGTGCTGACCCCACCGATGTCGACCGCGGACGTGGACTCACGTGGAAATCCGTTGACCAGCATGCCGAAATCGGTGGACGTTCCGCCGACGTCAGCGACAAGTGCGTCGGTACGCCCAGTGAGAAAGGCCGCACCTCGGATCGAGTTGGCCGGGCCTGATCCGATCGTGAGGATCGGAAATCGCACCGCGTAGTCAAGGGCCATCAGCGTGCCATCGTTCTGCGCGAACAACACGCTTGCGTCAATCCCGTGTTCTTGCAGTGAGGTAGTCAGGGCAGTGGCGACCTCGCGCGCTACCTCCGTGAGGGCGGCATTGAGCACGGTCGCATTCTCGCGAGCGAGAAGGCCGAGCGACCCGATCTCATGGGAGAGCGAGACGATGATGTCGGCGCCGAGGACCTCGCGCGCGATAACTGCCGCGGCGAGTTCGTGAGTGGCGAACATGGGCGAGAACACAGCCGAGATTGCTACGGCCTCGACCTCACCCTTGACGGAGGTGAAGAACGCGCGCGTGGCCTCGGCGTCGAAGGCCACGATCTCTCGACCGTCGTATTCATATCCACCGCGGACTATCTCGGCGTGGCCACCAATCGCTGCGACGAGGTCGGCGGGCCAGCCGAACAGCGGCCGCACCGCAACCGACGAGGGTGCCCCAACGCGAAGTACCGCCACCGAGTGCAGCCGTCGTCGCTCGAGCACTGCATTGGTCGCGTGGGTGGTACCGAGCATGACGTGGCTGATCCGCTCTCTGTCGACCCCGGGCTGGGCGATGACCGCTGCGATCGCGGCGCGAACACCCGTTGTCACGTCGAGCGAGGTCGGCTGCTTCGTTTTCGCGACGACTACGTTGTCGCGATCGAGGATGACAGCGTCGGTGTGCGTGCCACCGACGTCGATGCCCAGCCGAAGGTCAAGCCTGAACGCCATGGCCAGCCTCCATGGGCACGTAGTCGAAGTCGTAGCCAAAAGCGCGTGGCCCAGCGATTTCGATGCCCCGAGGCGTTCGCCAGATCGGGGCGCATGGGAAGGCCAGGATTGCTACGCGCTGTCCATAACGCACAACCTCAGTGGCCACCGCGTCGGCGCTTTGGCTGTCGACCAGAGTGATGAGGTCGGGTACGCAGGCCAAAACAGCGCCGTCCTCAAGGGCGACCAGGTTTTCGTTTTGGATCTCAACCCGCACGAGCCTGCCCGCGTCAGGCCCGTAGCCCTCGACAACGACACTGCCACGCACGAAGCCGCCGGCCGTGTGCCGCTCGACATCGGCGACCTTGCCCTCGATCAACTTCACCGCACCCACCGCCTCGACCAATGCGGCAACCGGATTGGTCGCAGACAGGACCGCACGGCCAATACGAAGTGCCTGCGAGACAGTGCCCTCGATGATTGCGCCTCTAGCCCGCGACA
This sequence comes from uncultured Actinomycetes bacterium, assembly GCA_903918645.1. Classification (GTDB taxonomy): domain Bacteria; phylum Actinomycetota; class Actinomycetes; order S36-B12; family CAIYMF01; genus Longivirga. The sequence goes on from CAIXFH010000108.1 coordinate 22,711, forward strand.
CCGGCATGACGTAATCGGCCATCGCAGCGGAACCACCGAAGACTTCGGTGACAGCACGAGCGAGAAGCTCAGCCCATTTGCCATCGATCGGGCGGATCAAGACGCTATTGCGCCGCTCGTCGGCCACTACGACAAATTCGGGCATGAGCCCGGCGACGTTCATTGAGGCCATGTGCACCTCGGGGAAGGCCCGACCAATGCCGTCGCCATCGACCAGCGGCAACCCCATGCGGGCCGCCGCCGCGATCGGGTAGAGCCCGTTGCCCCCGCCGATCTCACCGGCCATGAGGGCGCCGACTGGAAGCGAGAGGATGCCTTCGACGGCGGCGCGAAGGAACTCGACCTCGTCGCCTGAGCCGATCTTCTCGGCGCTGACCGATGGCGCTCCGATCCCGCCGACCGGCATCACGATGTCGTCGTCGTGGAGATCGTCGAGAGTGACTAGGCGCACCGGGCCGTACTGCTCGATGGCCTGACGTGCCACGAGGGCCTCGGTGCTCACCTCACCGCCGCCACCGGTGCCGAGCACAGCACAGCCTCGAGCCAGTGCGTCGATATCGCCCGCTTCGATGAACATGAGGCTGACCCTAGAGGCCCGCGCGGATATCTTCTCGTACTACCAATACACAGTTTCTTCTTTATCTGTACTCTCAACCCAGGAGGAGTTATGGCCATTACGCTCGCCGCGCTGCTTGAGGGTCCGCTCGGTTCGGCGTTGAACACTCGAGTCATGCCCGAGTTTCCGCACGAGATCACCCAGGTGACCCTCCTGGAAGGCATCACAGAACACGACGCTCTCCGGCCAGGTGCCGTCGCGGTCCTGGGCCGGGCTGCCGAGGCAGATGCGGGTGGTTACCGGTTCGACGTCCTAGTGCGGCGGGCAGCAGAGCGAGGGGTCGCAGCACTGGTCTTGCGCCAGCCCACTCCACGCTCGCTCACCGCGGAGAGCCTGGCGCAACGTGGGCGACTCGCGCTCCTTGAGGTCACCGACACCGCAGATCCGCTCCAAGTGTTGGACTGGCTAGGCGCGGCCGTCAGCGGTGACTCACGAAGTACCCTCACCAGACTCGCGGCCGCGGCCGCCTACGAGCCGGCTGAAACGCTCGGCGACACCGAGATCCTGCAGGAGATCTCCCGGCTCACCGGGGTGCAGCTCGACACATCTAGCACCGATCAAAGCGGCGCACCCGTCGAGATCGATGGGAAGCAGACCGCATGGGTCGTCTCGACAGATCTTGGCGACGGGCCTGCCCTCGCGGCCCGTATCGCCGCAACAGCCATCTCTCGAGTGCGAACCGCACGCGAGCGTGAGACGTTGCGGCCTGTTCGTTCTAAGTCGAGCGCGCTAGCCCAACTGCTCCTGTGCTCCCATGCGCATCTCGCCGCCGTCTCGGAGCGTGCAGTCGAAGTCGGGTTCGAGGTGCACGGCTGGCACACAGCGGTACGGCTCGTTGTCGATTCGGTAGTCGATTCGGTAGTCGATTCGGCAGTCGATTCGGCAGTCGATTCGGGGGTCGATTCAACCAGCGATGATGAAGACACCCTGTCGAGGATCGAAGAGGACCTCGTCCCAATAATCGCCTCGCGCGGACGAGAACACCGCGCCTCATGGACGGTTGCGCGCCCTGACTCCTCGCTAGTCCTGGTGCGAACCACGCGATCAGACCCGGGCCGTGACTCAGACCATTTGGTTCGCACAACGATCGACGAAATCCTCGCTGACCTCATCGCCCGGCACCCCCGCGCGCGCTTTCGAGTCGGCATGGCAACTCCACACCTGGGCGCTAGCGGACTCCGCACCTCGACCGAGGAAGCTCGCGTGGCCCTTGCCTCAGCTCGCCTACTCGACGAGCCGGTCAGCATCGCGACATTCGACTCTCTCGGCCTGCGACGAATGCTCGCCGAGTGGCTAGTCACTGACACCGCGCGCGACACCGTTAGCGACTTGCTGGCGCCACTCGACGCCCTCGGCCCAGAGAAGGCCGCGATCGCCATCGAAACGTTGCATGCCTATCTCGATGAGCGGGGGTCGTTACAGCGTGCGGCGGCCCGGCTGAACGTGCATCGCAATGCTGTGGTCTACCGGATGGCACAAATCTGCGAAACCTTGCCGCACGACCTCAAGGACCCCGATCAGCGCTTCGCGCTGCAGCTCGCGTGCCGCGGCCGTCTCATGACACTTGGCCGGGTGTAGCGCAAAAAACGCTGAGCACCCTCTGGCGCAGACGATGACCAACGCAGCGAAGGAGTCCGCGGAGGTTCATCCAGAGTTCAGCCAGATCACCCCTATCCGTAGAGGTGCGCCGCCGAGACTGAGCGCGCTGCCGTCCGAGATGGTGGGCGTGGGCATTCTGGCGCGCAACCCGTAACCTGCAGGTCACAGAGTTGAAGAACGACCTACAGGTCCCCCACCCAAGGAGAAGGTGTGCCGTGGCTTCAATAACCAGCGTGCCACCCTCGAAGTGGATCAACCTCCGCGGCGAAGTAGTGGCCGGACTATCGGTAGCGGCGGTGGGGATCCCGATCTCGATCGGGTACGCGTCCGTCGCTCATATGCCGCTGGCCACCGCTCTCTACACGATGATCTTGCCGGCGATCGCCTACACAGTCTTTGGCAGCTCACGCCACCTCGTGGTCTCGGCTGACAGCGCTACAGCCGCCATCTTGGCGGCCGGTCTGCTGGGCCTCGCGCCCGCAGCATCGACCAACTACGTTGCCCTGGCAGGTCTCGTCGCTGGTCTTACCGGGCTCATACTGCTCATCGCGCGAATCTTCCACCTCGGTTTCATCGCGAACTTCCTCTCCCGAACTCTGCTTGCCGGATTCTTGGTTGGCGTGGGCATCTCGATCGCCGTTCAGCAGTTGCCCAACATGCTCGGGGTGGCCGGCGCAACCGGAAACCCGATCGCAGTCCTCTGGGGATTAGCTCAGCATTGGAACGAGGTTTCCGTTCCGACCGTCGTGGTCAGTGCCGCATGCCTTGTCTTGCTCGCATTGGGCCTGCGACTTAAGTCGCTGCCCGTGGAGTTCGTCGTGATCGTGGGCGGGATCGCCATCGCGTCGTTCATCGGCCTTCAGCAGTGGCACATCCAAACCATCGACCACATTCAAGGTGGCCTTCCCACCCTCGTACTGCCCAGCGTTCCGGACGGCGCATGGCCACACCTGCTGGTGACAGCCCTGTCGTTGGTCGTGGTGATTCTGGCGCAGAGCACCTCGCTAGCGCGGATCTATGCGGCCAAGTACGACGAGCCGTTCGACTCGCATCACGACTTAGTCGGCCTGGGGATCGCGAACCTGGCGAGCATGGCGTCAGGCGCCTTCGTGGTCAACGGAAGCGTCACTAAGACCGCGCTCTCAGATCGGATGGGCGGCCGCACGAAGTGGGCAGTGGTGATCTCCGCCGGCGTGGTTGCCATCGCCCTGTTCACGATCACAGGTTTCCTCTCGCGCTTACCAGCTGCCGTCCTGGCCGCGGTCGTCTTCTGGATCGCGTTGGGCATGACGCACACCTCAACGCTCCGCGCCCTCCGTCAACAGCGTCGCGACGAATGGCTCATCTCGATGGCCACAGCAGTTGCGGTGATTGCCCTGGGCGTCGAGGTCGGAGTGCTGGTGTCCATCGCGCTCTGCTTGCTCAACCATGTCAGGCACGGCTACCACCCGAAGAACAAACTCGTTAGCTTCCGCGACGACGGGGCACAGTTGATGCACCCAGTGTCCGAGCGCACCGAAGCGGCACCGGGGTTATTCATCTACCGGTTCCAGGCTGGCCTCTACTACGCAAACGTCGAGCAGTTGCTCGACGACGTCCGGTCACTTTCTGGGCCCATCACTCCACGTTGCATCTGCATCGACTTCTCGGCAATCACTGATGTTGATTTCACCTCGGGCCAGGTGCTGCTCACGATGGTTGATCGGGCGGAGAAGGCCGGCATCCACCTTGCCTTCACACACGTCAGCGACGAGGTTGCCGGCGAATTGCGATCGTCTGGATTGGTCGAGTCAGATCTGCTTGAGTTCGGAGCGCACGTTCACGAACTACTCGTCCGCTATGCCGCAACCCCCTCTCCGACGCCGGGCGTTGACCTGACCGTTGACACCAGGGACCAGGTTTCAACGCCCCAGTAATTCGGTGGCACCGTGACCTCGGTCATTGAGCCCACCCCATCTGGCGAACGGCTGTGCCGACGAACTGGTCGTATTCTTGACTCACTCCAAAGAAGTGACAAGAATCGGGACGTGCACACCACTTCCGCTACCGAGCAGTTGCTGCGCGGTGTTGGTCTACGGGTGACGCGGCCTCGGGTAGCGGTATTGGACGCGGTGTACGCGCATCCACATGCAGATACTGACTCCATCATCGGAGCCGTCCGCATAGATATCGGTGAGGTTTCCCACCAGGCCGTCTACGACGTGCTTCGGGCACTGACAACTGCCGGGCTAGTTCGCCGAATCGAGCCAGCAGGATCACTGGCCCGGTACGAGTCACGGGTGGCAGATAACCATCATCACGTCGTGTGCCGGGCGTGCGGTTCAATCGCAGATGTTGACTGCGCAGTGGGTGACACGCCCTGCCTGACCGCGTCAGATGACCACGGCTACTCGATCGATGAGGCTGAGGTCATCTACTGGGGTCGGTGCCCAGATTGCTCAGCCGAAGAAGTTTCCTGATCTAACCCCGCCCATCGTCTACATCGACCAAGATTCCAGTGCGCGACAGCAGTGCTACAGCAGAAGGAGAGAACATCGTGGAGAACGAAAGCAAGTGCCCGGTCTCAAGTGGGGGCACGTCGAACCGAGACTGGTGGCCCAATCATCTGAACCTGAAGGTTCTCCACCAGAACCCAGCCGCGGGTGACCCCATGGGCTCGGAGTTCAATTACGCCGAGGAGTTCAAGACCCTCGACCTCGATGCCCTCAAGCAGGACATCTACACCGTGATGACGACCTCGCAGGACTGGTGGCCAGCCGACTACGGCCACTACGGGCCGCTCTTCATCCGCATGACGTGGCACAGCGCCGGCACCTACCGCATCAGCGATGGCCGCGGTGGAGCCGGCTCAGGTGACCAGCGCTTTGCGCCACTGAACAGCTGGCCCGACAACGCGAACCTCGATAAGGCTCGCCGTCTGCTCTGGCCAGTGAAGAAGAAGTACGGCAGCAAGATCTCCTGGGCTGACCTCATGGTGTTCGCTGGCAACTGCGCCCTTGAGTCAATGGGCTTCACCACATTTGGCTTCGGCGGCGGGCGTGCAGACGTCTGGGAGCCAGAAGAAATCAACTGGGGCTACGAGCAGACCTGGCTCGGCGATGAGCGCTACAGCGGCGATCGTGAACTCGCCAACCCGCTCGGCGCCGTCCAGATGGGCCTGATCTACGTCAATCCCGAAGGCCCCAACGGAGTTCCAGATCCGCTAGCGGCTGCGAAGGACATCCGCGAAACGTTCCGTCGCATGGCGATGAACGACGAGGAAACGGTTGCGCTGATCGCGGGCGGTCACACCTTCGGAAAGACCCACGGTGCTGGCAACCCCAACAACGTCGGGGCTGAGCCCGAAGGTGCTGACCTTCAGCAGATGGGTCTCGGCTGGATCAGCAACTACAAGAGCGGTAAGGGAGTCGACGCCATCACCAGCGGGCTCGAAGGCGCATGGACGCCAACGCCGATCGCGTGGGACAACAGTTTCTTCACGACCCTGTTCAGCTACGAATGGCGACTCACCAGGAACTACGCCGGGGCACCGACTCGCGCCGACGGCAGTGTCGCCGAGATCCACCCATCAGCGCCGGCGCACGAAGCCACTTTGGACGCCGACGACAGGGCATGGCAGTGGGTTCCCACCGACCCCGATGCGGCCACCACCGTTCCTGACGCGCACGACCCATCGAAGCGTCATGCCCCGATGATGCTCACGACTGACCTCGCACTTCGGATGGATCCGATCTACGAGCCAATCTCACGGCGCTTCTATGAGAACCCCGACCAGCTGGCTGACGCCTTCGCGAAGGCGTGGTTCAAGCTCACCCACCGCGATATGGGCCCCGTCGCCCGTTACCTCGGCGCACTTGTCCCGGCGGAAGCACAGTTGTGGCAGGACCCGGTTCCTGCCTCGACGAGCGAGCCGATCGGCGCGCAGGAGATCGCGGCACTCAAGGACGCGATCCGCAGCTCTGGTCTTTCGGTGTCCCAGTTGGTCTCGACCGCTTGGGCGTCGGCAGCATCGTTCCGCGGAACCGACAAGCGCGGCGGTGCCAACGGCGCCCGGATTCGCCTAGCGCCGCAAAAGGATTGGGCGGTCAACAATCCGACCGAACTGTCCAAGGTGCTAGTGGCACTCGAGGGAATCCAGCAAGGGTTCAACTCCTCTGCGGCTAGTGGTGGCAAAGAGGTCTCACTCGCCGACGTCATCGTGCTCGGTGGATGCGTCGGAGTTGAGCTGGCAGCCAAGAAGGCCGGACACGACATCGAGGTTCCATTCGCACCAGGTCGCACCGACGCCTCGCAGGAGCAGACCGACGTCGAATCTTTCGCCGTCCTCGAGCCGATGGCCGACGGATTCCGCAACTACCTGGCCAAGGGAAACCCGCAGCCAGCCGAGTACCACCTGGTCGACCGGGCGCAACTGCTCACTCTGACCGCTCCCGAGATGACCGTTCTGGTCGGCGGCCTACGAGTGCTGAATACCAACTTCGACCGGTCCGACCTCGGCGTTCTCACCAACCAGGCTGAGGCGCTGACCACTGACTTCCTCGTCAACGTGCTCGACACCAACACCGCGTGGCAGCCGACCAGCCAAGCCGAGGAGTCCTTCGAAGGCCTGAACCGGGCTACCGGAGCACTGCAGTGGACCGCGAGCCGATCCGATCTCGTATTCGGTTCGAACTCCCAACTCCGGGCGCTTGCAGAGGTGTACGCGAGCGATGACTCACAGGTCAAGTTCGTGCGTGACTTCGTTGCCGCCTGGGTCAAGGTCATGAACCTCGACCGGTTCGACCTGAGCTAGTCCGGCGCAATTAGTCCGGCGCAATTAGTCCGGCGCAATTAGTCCGGCGCAATCAGCCGGACGAAAGTTAAGCGTCGAAGGCACCCTGCGAGTTGGCGAACGGCCAACGCGTGGGGTGCCTTTCTCGTGCTGGGCTAGCGGTTAGCCGCGCCTTAACGTGATCTAGGCGGAAAGGTTCACGAGCCAAGGAGTGAGTTCACATCGTCGCTACGGATGAGTCGGACATCAACTGCCACCACACCATCAGCAGTTGCCAGCACCGGATTGAGATCCAACTCGGCGATCTGCGGATACGTGGCCATGAGTTCGCCCACCGTCTGGACGAGGTTCGCAACCGCTGCTCGATCCACCCCCGGCATACCCCTAACCCCGTCGAGGAGCACCGCACCACGCGGCCGAGCTATGAGCGCTTGGGCTGCCTCGATGTCAAGCGGTGCGGCAGCAAACGACACGTCGTCGAGGACCTCAACCAACACCCCACCGAGGCCGAACGCCACAATCGGGCCGAGCGTGGCGTCGGATAAGCCACCAACAACCAACTCCAGTCCGCGTGCCTGCGTCTGGAGCAGCACCTGTGCATCGGGCGCCAACTCGAGCAACTCAGAAACAGCATCCAGTACCTCGCTGGCGGTGCCTAGCCCAAGGCGCACTCCACCGACGTCGCTCTTGTGGAGCAGATCTGGATGATCGACCTTCGCGACGACCGGATAGCCGAGCCGAGCCGCCGCAGTCAGGGCGGACTCTGCGCTATCGCACCTGATCGTCTCTACCACCGGTATGCCTTGCGCCACAAGGAATTCTCGAGTTAGCTCGGCGTCGAAACCAACGCCGAGCGGTAGCGCCTTGGTCTCATGAGGTGAGGTCGGCTCGAACCGTTGGTTAGCCCGCCGATGGCTACCGTATCGAGCGGCATGGCCGATAGCGCTAGCCGTTCGCGCAGGCCACTCGAGGCAGGGGATACCGGCCTCCTGGAGTTTGGCAGCTACCGGCCATGCTGAGCGGCGCGCGACCCAGCACACGTACACCGGAACCATCACATGATCGGAACGCAAGGCTGCTATCGCCGCAACGATGGCATCAGCCACCTCGGGATTTTCGGCAGAACGGTGCAGCAAAACCGGAATGACAATGTCGATCTCACCCGAGCGAGCAAGTAGGTCAAGGACGGCTGGGTACAGTTCCGCAAACCTCGTCCATACCGGGGTGATGTCGACCGGGTTCGCGGAGCTTGCATAACCAGGCAGGATCGCGTCCAAGGACGCGCGCAGACCCGACGACAACTCAGGAACGCTAAGTCCTTCATCAGCAAGCAGATCTGCCAACTCGGTTCCAGTACCACCTGAGTTGGTGATAATCGCGACGCGAGAACCGGTCGGCAACGGCTGGGCACGAAGCACCTTGGCCGCGTCGAGCATTTCTAGACCAGATCGCGTAACGACAACACCCACGGAGGCAAGCACGTCATCCCATGTGCGACGGTTTGCCGCCAGGGCCGCAGTATGTGAGGCCGCCGCCCGAGCGCCCGCCTCAGACCGACCGACTGCGTTGACGATGAGCGGCTTGACCGGGGTCGTGCGACGGGCCACCTCAACAAAGAGCCGCCCATCGCCGAGGGACTCAACGAACGCGCAGATGACCTGCGTGCGAGGGTCGATCCGCAACTGATCAACAACCTCGGCGTCGTCGATATCGCACCGATTACCCGAAGAGTAGGCGACCGCGAAACTGACTCCCTCATCCTCAGAGAGTGCGTGCAAAGCCATCGCATACGACCCGGATTGGGTGATGACGCTGATGCCGCCACCACCGACAGCGGCTCCCGCCGACAGGGATGCGTTAAGTGGTACATCGCAGTTCTGCACACCGAGGCAGTTGGGGCCGACCAACAGAACACCGGCTTCGCGCGCGACCTTGACCATCTCGTCCTGCAGCGCCTGTCCGGCTGGCCCGGTCTCGGCGAAACCAGCACTGACGATCACACACGCGCCCACCCCGGCGGCAGCAGCATCCCGAACGACGTCCAGTGCGGCGCTTGCCGGAACCGCCACAACAGCTAGATCGATGTGGCCGGGAACATCGCGCAGCGACGAGTAGGCGGTTACGCCATCGATCTGGGTCGCCGAAGGGGTGACCGGCACAACCTCACCGGGATAGGCGGCAAGGTTGCGCCACACCACGTTCCCAGGTGAGTTCTCCCTGGCCGAAGCGCCAACCACCGCCACTCGAGTGGGATCCAGGATTGACGCGAGCGAGCGGGGACCAGTCACGAAGGCAGTCTGTCAGCGAGCCGGGGTCGTGGTGAACTCGAATTCACGCTCGAGTTCGCGCGAGTCGAACTCACCTCGCCGCACTTCAAGGGAGTCGATAGCGCGCACCAGGGCTACCTCGGCCTCAGTGGGGGCGGCTACGGAATGCACGTCGCCGGCTATTGCGAACTCGAACCCAGTAGCGGCACGCACCTGCTCGATACTGACATCGGGCCATGTCTCCCGTAGCCGCATCCGGCCATCGGCGTCATAGTCAAAGACACCGAGCTCGGATACAAGCCACTGCGGGCCGCCGCCGGTGTACCCAAGTTCGGCACGCGTTCCCGCGGGTGTGCGGTGGCCGAGGTCAGTGATGAAGTCGCACTCCGCGACGACTGTGCGTCCAGATCGGTGCCGAGTAGTCCACAACGTCAGTTGGCGGATCGTGGCAGAAATATTGCACCCGCCGCCCCCGCCACCGAGTTTGACCTTGGGCCGCTCGAGCGGACCAACAGCGGTCACGTTGGTGTTGCCGTAGACATCAATCTGTCCACCCGACACGAACATCCGGTCGACGTCACCACGGATCGCAGCGTCGAAGAACTCCTCGAAGCGCATGCTGTAAGCAGCGCCCTGCTTGAGGCTGTTGTCGTTACTTGTCGGTGGGATGAAGGCCGGGGTCGGGTTGATGGCGTACATCGCCCCCTCGATGAGCATCATGTCCGGTGCGTGTGAGCGCTTGGCAACATGCATCGCCACCTGGGCGCAGGGGCTCGCAAAGCCGTGAAAGACCACTTCGCGGTCGGTGATTGTGTGGGCCAATCGCACGACGAACCACTCGTCGAAGGTGTAGCCGCTCATACGAAGAGGCCCTTCCACTGATCGACCGACTGCGACCACGACGTGAGTCGCGCTAGCGGTTCTGGTCCAAGCTTGGCTCGATAATCATCTTCCCCGCCAGGCAGGTGCACCCACTCAGCCAGGTATGCCTCGGCGGAGTCCGGCGTCGATGCCGCCGTCACGTAGCGGGACATGTGCTGTCGGTCATACGCATAGTTGGGATAACTCGATGCGGGGTGCGCGCCGAAGGGCACTTCGACGACCGCCTGCACGAAGTAACCAGGGATCGTTACTCCCCGTTCGGCGAGAGTATCTGTCGGCACGATCTGGTCGACAGTGGCGATCACTGATCGTGACGCACCGGCGAATCGCTCATCGAGTACGTATGGCTGCTCGAGGAACAGGTTTCCGAACTGATCCCCCAGCGGCGCGTGGATGAGCGCGAAATCTGGAATGAGCGGCGGCACCGCGACCAACAGCTCGCCGGTGAATGGGCAGGTGATCTCTGCGTACTCAGGGTGCAGACGTCGCATGTCGGTGCCCTTGATCCCCCGCACAGGCAGGAACGGCAGGCCCATCTCAGCAGCACGCAACTGGGTGAGAATCGTGACGCAGCAACTCTCCTTGACCGTGATGGTGCCGCCCTCAGCAGCCCGGCGATATGCCGGCGCGAGGCCGAGGTCCTGCTCGAATCCGACGTAACTCTCCTCGCACACAGCGACCGCGCCGGCCGCAACAAGGAGGTCAACATCCATGCCATGGGCCGAACCCACCACGTGCAGGTCGCGGCGGCCCTGCCGGATCAGCTCACGGACCAAGGCCATCGGCAGTCGCGACGTAAGCGCACCGCCTAGAGCCACCAAACTCGCATCACGTACATGCGAAGCCGCCGTTGCCAGATCGACGCGCTTATCCGGGTCGAGGTACATCAGACTCCTAGATCGACTAGATCGACGTCATTCCGCCATCGGCGGTGAGGGTGGAACCGGTGACAAACGCGGACTCGTCACTGGCAAGGAAGAGTGCGGCGTTCGCGATGTCGGCGACGTCACCGAGACGACCGATCGGGTACTTGGTCAGGGTCATTTCCAGACCCTTTTGCAGATCGCCTCCGCCACGCGCAATCAGCATGGGCTCCATCAGCGAGGTATAGATAGTGCCCGGGGCAATGGAATTGACCCGGATCCCGCGCGGTGCGAGGTCGATGGACATCGAACGGGTCAACGCCAGGACGGCACCCTTCGCGGCGCAGTAGGCGGCAAAATTCGCCACCCCAACCAGACCAGCTACTGAGCCCTGATTGATGATCGAGCCGCGCCCAGCCTTGAGCATCGAGGGCACAACCGCTCGGGAACACAAGAACGAGCCCTTGGCATTGATGTTGAAACAGCGATCCCAGTCGTCCTCTTCCGCTACATCAACCGCGCCAGTGCTGCCGATGCCCGCGTTGTTGTACAGCACCGAGACATCCCCGAAAGCTGCGATAACCGCATCGGTCGCAGTGCGCACCTGGGCATCTTTGGTTACGTCGGATTCCAGACCGAGGGCGCGGCCGCCTGCCGCCACTATCCCCGCAGCGACTTCCTCGGCTGCGTCACCTCGCACATCGAGGACCCCAACCGCTGCACCCTCACGCGCGAATAGCTCTGCGGTCGCGCGACCAATGCCCGATCCAGCTCCGGTGATGATCGCGACCTTGCCGTCCAGCCTGCCTGCCATGCTCAGTGTCCCTTCGATTGTTGTGCGTTTCGATGCGATGTGGTCACCATGAGGTCCAGCCCCCGTCGATGACGAGGGCGGTGCCATTGGCGTAGGCGAGCCGACCCGATGCGAGCACTGACACAGCGTCAGCAATCTCCGCCGGGGTCGCGACTCGGCCCACCGGTATCTGCGCCTCGACGCGAGCCCGCAGTTCAGGCTGATCTAGCCGCCATTGAGTCATCGGCGTTTCGACCATGCCCGGGCAGATCGAATTCGATCGGATACCCAGATGTCCGTAGTCGATCGCGATAGAGCGGGCCAGCTGGATCGCCGCGCCCTTGGAGGCGGTGTAAGCAAAGCGCCCCGGGAACGCGACGATTCCTGCAACTGATGCGATCGTGATGATGTGGCCCGAGCCCGCGTTCATCATTGCCGGCAGCAGCGCCCGAGCGCACAGGAAGGGCCCGCGGACATTGACGGCCATCACCAGATCGAAGTCGGCAACGGGAGTTTCGTGCGCGGTGGTGGCTGCCGCTGAGCCAGCGATGCCAGCGTTGTTGACCAACACGTCAACGTGGCCGTAACGCTCGAGTATCCGCGACATGACATCTGCTACCTGATCGGCGTCAGTGACGTCGAGTCGATAGGAGTCTGGGGACACAGCCGCAGCGGCCTCAGCGTCGAGATCAAGTGCAACTACGGTCATGCCATCCGCGTGTAGCTGCCGAACGGTGGCGCTGCCGATGCCACCGGCCGCGCCCGTGACCACTGCTACCTGACTCATCGTGCCTCCTGTTTCGCCCGAGCGAACTGTGCGGACTGTGCCGCTTGGGTTAGCGGGTCGTAGACCGGAGAGAACGGGGGTGCGTATGCCAGATCGAGATCCGCGAGGTCATCGATCGTCATCCGGGCATGCAGCGCAGCTGCCACGACATCGATTCGCTGCGCTGCGCCGTCTTTGCCGGCGAGTTGGCCACCGAGGAGTAGGCCGTCGGGGGTGTGCACCAGCCTGACCCGCAACGGCTCCGCACCCGGGTAGTACTTCGCCCTGGATTTGGCCGTGATCTCGGTCGCCTGCGCAGCCATCCCAGCCGATTGCGCCTGCGCAAGAGTAAGGCCCGTGTGAGCGACGGTCAGGTCGAAGACCTTCACAACTGCCGTGCCCACGATTCCCGGGAAGGACGCATGACCGCCGGCGGCTTCGATACCGGCAACTCGTCCAGCCTTGTTGGCGGCAGGTCCGAGTGGAACATATGCCGGACCAGCAAGCACGAGGTGATGCAGGGCGACACAGTCGCCCGCTGCCCAGACAGCCTCATGCGAGGTGCGCATCTGGTGATCGACGAGCAGCGCGCCGTTGGGGAGTGCGGCAAGTTCTGGTACGAGCGAGGTCGACGGGCGAACACCCAGAGCGAGCACCACCAGATCTGCCAGTACCTCACCGTCCTCTAGTTCGACACGAACGAACTCAGGCTCTGGATGCAGCCCGACCAGACCAGTGCCAAGTCGGAGCGAGCAGTGCCGACCGGCCTCCTCCTGCGCCAAAGCAGCGACCGTCTCATCGACCGTGGTCAGCACACGAGGCAGGCGATCGACAATCGTGACTTCGATCCCGCGCTCGCACAGAGCCTCTGCCATCTCCAGTCCTACATAGCCAGCACCCACCACGACTGCGCGGCGAACGTTGCCCAGCCGAGAGTGCAGGGCGATGGCATCCTCGAGGCGCCGCACGGTGACCACTCGCGGATCGTCGACGCCCGAGATGGGCGGCACGATAGGAACCGCTCCAGCGGCCAGGACGAGGGAATCGAAGTCGAGTGTTGCTCCGGTGGCTGTCAGGACTGTTCGCCTGGAAAGGTCAACTCCCGTCGCGGCCGTTCCAAGTTGCAGATCGATTCGGCGGCGCGAGATGAACTCCTCAGCCGGATAGGCGATGAGGTCCTCACCGCGGGGGATCACGCCACCGAGGTAATACGGAATTCCGCACAATCCATACGAGGGGAACGTGCCGTGTTCGAGCACGGTGATGGTGGCGCTGGGATCTGTGCGTCGCGCGGCCGAAGCGGCCGACATGCCTGCGGCACCGCCCCCAATGACCAAGACCCGGCTTGCCACCCGCACTCCCGTCCCTCGTGTGCTTACGCTGTGACCTTCTCAGTAGCCAGCCTTGGTCTCCATGACCCGCCAAGATGAAGTCTGGCCAGTTCTTGGCCCGCATGGGACGGGTCCTGGTACGTAGCCACCTCATAATGTTCACTACAGGAAGCACAATTGGGAGCCACGAGACAAGGATGTGGGCCGTGACGCCACCACCGCAGTTCCTCGACCTCCCGACTCGGCAGGCCCGACCTCGCAGCCGCGGACTCACCCATGTTCTCGATAAGGGCCTCACCCCCGAGGCAACAGCGGCGCTGCTCGCCCAAGCAGGGCATCTCATCGACATCGCGAAAATCGGCTGGGGTATCGGATACATCGATCCCACCCTCATCGATCGGGTCGCCCTCTACCGTGCAGCTGGCATCGAAGTCTCACTTGGCGGCACCCTGCTTGAGGTGTGTCACGCCCAGGGACGAGTCGACGAACTCCGCGACTGGGCCCTGTCCTGTGGGGTCAGCGTCCTTGAGGTATCCAACGGACTCAACCGCCTAGACCGGGCTACCAAGACCTCGCTGATCCGACGTCTTACCCCGTATTTCTCGGTAGCGGCCGAGGTCGGGGCAAAGGACGCCAGCGTTCCCGTGGTCGACACTGAGTGGGTTGCTGACATGGAAGCCGACCTCGAGGCTGGCGCCCGCTGGCTGGTGACCGAGGGTCGCGAAAGTGGCACAGTCGGTATCTACTCGAGTGACGGCTCTGTGCGCGACAACCTGATCAACGCGATCGCTGCTCGACTACCGATAGACCAAGTTATCTTCGAGGCACCTAACAAGGCGCAGCAGGCCTGGTTCATCACCACGGTCGGACACGAAGTCAACCTCGGAAACATCGCGCCAGAGGAAGTCATCCCCTTGGAGACGTTGCGACTCGGGTTGCGCGCAGACACCGCGCTTCGGCTGCCTAACCAGCCGCGCGAAGGTGGCAGCACCAACCCTGCTGGTGAGAGGGTGGAAACATGATTGATCTGCCAGAGCCAAACACGATGACCCGCCCCTACCGCGGGCTCTCCGCCCAAGAGGCTGACATCGACATGGCCGACGAAGCCGCGATCATGCGCTACATCCTCGGCCGAGAGGTGTACCGACGCACCGAGTGGCTACTGCTCTCCAACGGTGCTGAACGCGCGCTCATCGAGGTCCGCAAGGAATCGTTCGAACCGCTGTTCTCGCCCGTGATCGAAGCGCGCGTGCTGGCGATGCCCAACCGCGTCGTCTGGATTGAGGATGAAGCAACCGACGTCGGCAACCCAACCCAACTCGCGCTCACTGCCCTGCGTCACAAGCGCGATGATGCTGACGCATACGCGGTCAAGGGAAAGTTCGAACACATCAACGTAATCTGGCAGCCCCAGCCGGTCACCGTCATCGTCACCGAGGTAGTGCCACCCGAGCCAGCGAAACTGCTCGAGTTGGCGAAGCTGGCCGTTGGCTTTGATGAGGATCTGCCACCGATTGACCTACAGCTCAACAGCGTCGACATCAGGACAATGGCTGCGGAGAATCCAGCGCCTGCGTATCTACTTCCCTGCAGAGGCTCCGGGGTGGATCTGCCAGCTGAAGTGTCGTTCCTCGACACTCGTCCAGCCGAGCGACTCGACTGGACTTTGATCGGGTGTGAACGGTCGATGCAGTTCCACCGCCACTTCTACGGCGACGAACCAGCTCAGGTCGACTTCTGCCCGAACCGGCGAGCTGCCCAGTTCGAGGGAGACCCACTCGTACTCACCAAGTGCTGCCTGTTGGAGCGCGGTGTCGAAGTCCGAGGAAACACTGCGATTGTGCCGTGGGGATCCAACCTTGATGAGGTACGGCTGGCCCTGCGCCTGATCACCGGTGTCGGACCGCTGCCCGAGCCCAAGCAGATTGGGTCCGTGCTCGCCCCATGAGCGCTCATCTCACTGACTCCGCGGTTTTCGGTCACCTTTGGGGTACCGATGAGACCCGCGCAATGTTTAGTGACGAGGGCCGGATCCGATCCTGGCTAGATCTGCTCGGCACCCTCGCCGAAGCGCAAGCAGACGCTGGCCTAGTCCCACGGCAGGCGGCCGAATCAATCCTCGAAGCGGTCACCGACTGGTTGCCAGATCTCGATGAAGTCGGCGAACTGACCCGCGCGACTGGCCACTCGACATTGGGTCTTATCCGAGTACTTGAGCGCAGACTGCCCGAGGAGGCTCGTGAGTGGGTCTACTACGGGGCGACCGTACAAGACCTCAGCGATACCTGGTCCGCTCTGGTGATGCGCCAGATGACTGACATCGTGGTGCGCGACCTCACAACCGCCCGGTCTGCAGCCGTCGTCTTGGTGCGAGAGCATCGCGCGACTCTGATGTCTGGACGAACCCACGGCCAGCCCGGCCTGCCCATCACATTCGGCTTCAAAGCCGCCATCTGGGCTGACGAGCTTGATCGCCACATCCGCAGACTCGAGGCACGTCGAAGCGAGCGCGAGGTCGTACAACTTGGCGGTGGCCTCGGCTCGATGGAGTTCTGGGGGGATGCCGCAGAGCCAATGATCAACTCATTCGCCCAACGACTTGACCTCGGTGTGGCGCCGCTGCCCTGGCTGACGGCTCGAGACCGGTTTGCCGAGTTCATCACGCAGTTGGCGATGGTTGCCGCGACGATCGCCAAGATCGGTGACGAGGTCTACGAACTGCAGCGCGCTGAGATAGGGGAGTTGCGCGAGCCGCTCGCTCCAGGAACCGTCGGCAGTATCACCATGCCGCACAAGCGAAACCCCGAATGGGCCGAGCATGTCAGCACCCTCGCCCGACTCGTCCGAGTCAATGCCGACCTCGCGATCGAGGGGATGATCCACGGGCATGAGCGAGACGGACGAGCCTGGAAGACCGAGTGGGTGATTCTGCCCGAGGCCTGCCACTTCACAGCGGTAAGCACGATGGCCGCCAACCGAATCCTGGTCGGCCTCGAAGTTGACACCGATCGCATGCGCGCCAATCTGGACGCCCAGCGCGGCTACGTCCTGAGCGAGCCGGTGATGCGCGCACTCGCCGACCGCGTCGGAAAACACACGGCACACCGCATCGTTTATGAGGCTGCGCTGGCAGGCCAAGCTCGAGGTGATGACCTGCGCACCGCGCTGCGCAACGACGGGAGGCTCGAGCAGATCAGCGACTCAGAACTGGACTCCCTGCTCGACCCCGCACTGGCGCTTGGGTCCATCCCCCGATTCATCGATGCGCTTGTCCAACGACTCGATGGCTAACCTCGATCTATCTGGTATCGCCCGGGAGCGCCTCGCCCTCCTGCCGACGCCGCTGCAGCCCGCGCCACGGCTTTCGGCCGCGATCGGCGTGGAGGTGTGGTTCAAACGCGACGACCTCACGGGCCTTGGACTCGGCGGCAACAAGGTTCGTCCACTTGAGTTCCTCCTCGGCGAAGCCCTTGCCCGACACTGCGATGTTCTGGTCACTGGCTCGGGTGCGCAATCGAACTGGTCGATGCTGGCCGCGCTCGCAGCGCGTCGATGCGGACTCGACTCTGTCGTGTGCTTCTACGGTACCCAGCCACCGGAGGCGCGTGGAAACCTAATGCTGCAAGGCTTGACGGGCGCGGACCTGCGCTGGACCGGTGACGCTTCGCGCGCATCGGTCGATCTGATGATCGAGCAAGTGGCCGATGAACTGCGCAGTGCGGGTCGCACTCCCCTGGTCGTGCCCCGCGGAGGCGCAACGGCGCGAGGCAGCCTCGGCTACCTGGCGGCTGCCGCTGAGATCGCCGACCAGGCAGCCGACGCCGGGCTAATCAATCCAACCCTCTGGCTCGGCACCGGCTCCTGCGGCACCCAGGGCGGTCTGGTGGCTGGGGTCGCCGCCGGGTTCATCCCACGCGTGGTCGGCGTCACCGTCAGCCGCCCGGCGGACGAGTGCCGCGAGCGGGTCTTTGATCTGGCCCGAGGTGCCGCTGACCTAGCGCGAACTCCGGCTCCCGATGCCACCATGGTCACTGTGATCGATGGGTTCATTGGTCCCGGCTACGGCTACGCCTCACACGACGGTGCCGCCGCTGCAGACCTCGTGGCTCGCACCGAAGGGATCTTCCTCGACCCGCCCTTTTGCGCTAAGGCAATGGCGGCGCTTATGTCGTCTGCGCGCGCCGGCGAGATCGACTCTCCCGTGATTCTCCTGGTATCCGGTGGCGGCCCAACCCTGTTCGTGCAGGATGGGCCACTGTGAGCAACCAGACTCCCTCGGGATACCTCGGATCAGACGGCCGAATCTCCTCCGGGCCAGCCCCCGAACTTGTTGCAGCGGGGTACGGACTCGAACTCGCCGACGCTCCGTTGCTGCACGAGGGTCTGCTTGTTGCCGATCTCGCGCACGTGATCGGCCTGCATGAAGCAGGCATTCTCGATGACACCGTGGCGGCACCGTTGCTGGCCGGGCTCCTTGCCATGGGCGAAGTTTCGGTCGATGACTTCCCTTATGACGTTGTGCTAGGCGATGCCTACAACAGCCGCGAGCATGAACTAGTTCGACGCATCGGTGTCACCGCGGGCTATGTGCACCTTGGCCGCACTCGGCGCGAAGCCGGTCGGATCGCGTTCCGACTCGCGGTCCGTGATCGCATCGAACTGCTCGCAGCCGCAACAGCAGAGTTTGCTGATGCCTTGACCGCGCGAGCGGATGAATTGTCTGACGCGGTGTGGGCCGACGTCACCTACCTCCAGCTCGCACAGCCGTCAACCTTTGGCCACTACCTAGCGTCATTCGCTGAAGAGACCGCGCGTCACCTCCCGCGATTACGCGCAGCACACGAGTGGGTCGACACGTCTCCGGCGGGGTCCGGCGGAGTCGCTGGCACTCGCATGTCACTTGATCGGGGCCGACTCGCGGAACTCCTGGGCTTTACCCGGGTGGGCCGAAATACCCGCGACACCATGTGGACCATCGATGGGCTGATCGACGTCATGTCGGCAGCAACGCAGACCGTCATCACAGCAGATCGACTCAGCGAGGATCTCCAGATCTTCGCCAGTGCAGGATTCGGTCTGGTCACGGTCGATGCTTCGCTGTGCCGCGCCTCAGTGTTGATGCCGCAGAAGCGCAATCCCTATGCGCTGTCGGTCATTCGCGCCGGGGCGAGCACCATGATCGGCCGGCTCACTGGCACGGTGGCAACCGCGCGCACCCCGTCAGCGGCAACCGACAACTGGCTGCATTCCTATGGTGAGGTCGCATCGTCCCTGGAGCTGGCGACTCGACTCGTCAAACTCGCCACCGTCGTGGTGAGCACCTTGCATGTCAATAGAGACGCACTCGCCTTGAGCGCGGGCGACCCACAAACATCGTCCACAGACATTGCCGACGAACTCGTACTTCAGGGTGGCTTTGACTACCGCACCGCATATCGCATTGTCGGACGCGCCGTAGCCCTGACACTGAGCACGGGTGGTGCGCTAACGATGTCTGCCTTGGACTCAGCCGCGATGGAGATCACTGGCGCTGCGCTGCCCACGAAAGCTGCGTCGATCAACCTTGATTCACTGCTCGATCCGGCCGCTCTGGTCGCCTCGCGTCGGGAGAGCGGGGGCTGCGCCCCTGATGTCGTGCGCGCTGAGATCGCCTCGCTCCGCGACATTGTCGCCGCTGAGCGAGCATGGTTCGACGAACGCCGACGCGCAGAAGCGGCCGCACTGAGCTCGCTGCGCGAGCGAGCCGAAGGCTTGGCCCGCAGCACAACCTAGGCATCCCCACAGCAGGATGCGAGTCGCAGCAGGTTGACCAGAACCTGGCAGCAGGTCTGGCTGCCAGGTTCTGTCTGGATCTACAGCGAGGACAACTCCATCGATCCAGCTCGCAACCGCGACAGCTGGATGAAGTGGCTCGGGTTGAGGAACAACTCGTTCATCTCAGCGAGTTGGTCGATGGTGAGTCCATCGGTGCTGTGGATCAGGTAGTCGAGGTACTGGAACCCATCCTTGGCGCCGTATCCAACGTGATGCGCACCAACGAGTTTGCGGGTCGCACCGTCGAACACGGCCTTCTGGAAGCCAGTGCGCTCGGGATGGGTGAAGGCCATCAGCATCGTGCCCTCAGCGCAGGGCAGTGGAATATCGCCGTAGGGAACTCCCGGGGGCGGCATCTGGATGACGATGACATCCTCATACTTCTCGCGAGCTTCTCGCTCGGAGAGCCCGACCCAGGTGACCTCATAGGTGGAGTGCAAGAAGTCGGGGTACTCGCTGAAGTCGAATGAATAATCCTCGCCCATGATGTTGCGAGCGGCAGTCATCCCGCACTTACGCGCCTTGAACATCTCCATCGGTGGGCCGATGATGTCGCCGATGGCGTACACGCCCGGAACGCTGGTGCGCATGTTCCCATCGACAACGATGGAATCGCGGTCATCTACCTCGACCCCCAACACCTTGACGAACTCATCTGAGTTGGCGCGTTCGCCTGTTCCGATGAAGACCATGTCGCACTCGATGTCGCGGATGGTGCCGTCGGAGAGTCGAACTCGTACACCGGTGGCACGGGTGTCACCGAGTACCTCCAAGGTCTCGGTGCCATCGTGGATTTCCATTCCACGGATGCGCATGCCGTGCACGACGTACTCGCGCAAATCATCGTCAACGTGGTGCAGACCCTTGCCCGTCATGAGCGGACTGCGCGCAAGGATCGTGGTCTGGCAGCCAGCCGCCTGGAAGAACGATCCGTACTCGATGGCCACCTTCGATCCGCCGATGATGACGCACGAACGTGGGTTGTAATCCAACTCCTCGATCAGGGTTGCGTAGTCGAACACCCCAGGTAGGTCGATACCGGGCACCTCGGGGAGGCGCGTGGTTGCTCCCGTGCCCAGAACCAGGTTCTTCGTCGTGAAGCGACGGCCGGCGGCCTCCACTGTGTGCGCATCGATCACGGTGGCCGTGGCGTTGAGGATGTATTCCATCCCCAGTTGCTCCTTGCTCTGGTAGTTCATGAACGCATGCGCACTGTTACGTCCACTCTTGAACAGTTCCACCATGTCCAGGATGGAGGCCTTGTTCTCGTCGAACTCGGGGTACCAGAAACGGCCGGCAAGCAGGCGAGCCAGATCCAATTCGCGCGCAGCCTCCGAGAACAGGTGATGCGGAACGCAAGCCAAGTGAGGACACGAGCCGCCCAGGAATGGCCACTGGTCGATGGTCAACTGACGACCGCCGCGCGCCCGCAGGAACGCCGAACCGAAACGACCACCAGCGCCGCCGCCTATGAAGATTGCGTCATACTCGCGGTCGTCGTCGGGATCAATATTGATGATGGGGCCGTCGTGAGCGCCTGCCTCGAACTCGTCGATGAGGGTGCGCCACTCCAGATTGCTCAGGTGCTGCTCTCGAATGTCCATGGCCTTACCTTCCTCGCCGCACGTGCGGTGGACTATGTCCTCCCAGGGTGATGTTGGGCGAAACCTTCGACTCGTGCGGCCGGTGCCGGTCATGGAGTTTGCGTCAACTCTTGGCACCATGGCGAACTCTGACACCGCGACCACCACATCCACCTCCGACGTAACCGCAGAGGTGACGGCCTTGGTAGCCCGCGCCCGCGCCGCCCAAGAGTCAATTGCCGATTGGGACCAGCAACGCATCGACGAACTCGTCACTGCAGTTGGCTGGGCCATCGTTCGCAAGGATCACGCCGAGGCCTTGGCCCAGTTGGCCGTCGATGAGGGCGGTTTCGGCACCTACGCCGACAAGCTCACCAAGATCCAGCGTCGGGTCAACGGGTTGCTTGCGGATATGCGTGACATGAAGACCGTCGGCATCGTCGAGGAAGACCCCGCGCGCGGGTTAGTGAAAATCGCCAAGCCGGTCGGGGTAGTCGCCGCGCTGATCCCGACCACGGGTCCAGACGCCACACCACCGATGAAGACCTTGATGGCGTTGAAGGGACGCAATGCCATCGTGATCGCACCGCACCCGCGCACCCGCAAGACCAGCGAGCTCGCGGTAGAGCTGATGCGCGCTGCATGCGCACAGGTCGGGGCACCCGAGGACTTGATCCTGAGCCTCACCTCGCCGTCCATCGACAAAACTCGTGAACTCATGAGGCAAGCCGACGTCATCGTCGCCACCGGCGGCGCTGCCATGGTCAAGGCCGCATACAGCAGTGGCACACCGGCTTACGGCGTCGGCGTCGGAAACTCCGTGCACGTCATTGACGAGACCGCCGACCTTGCCGACGCATCCGCGATGATCGTCGCTGGCAAGACCTTCGACCTCGCTACCAGCTGCCTGGCCGACAACTCTTTGGTTGTCGCTGACGCCGTGTACGACGACCTCATGGGCCGGCTACTGGCATCCGGCGGCTACTTGTGCAACGCGGAAGAGAAGGCTCAACTGCAGGCGGCGATGTGGCCCGATGGTGGCCACATCCCCAGCCTCGAGGTAATCGCGAAGCCTGCCGCACGCATCGCAGAACTCGCCGGAATCCAGATCCCGGATGGCACGGCATTCCTCATGGTCGAAGAGGACGGCACCGGACCCGAGCATCCCTTCTCCGGCGAAAAGCTCTCGGTCGTTCTCGCGGTCTACCGTTATGGCACTGACATCCAAGAGGCGGTCGACATCATCAATGCGATCACCGCCTACCAGGGGCTAGGCCACACCTGCGGAATCCACACAAGCAATGAGGCGCATATTGATGCACTCGCCTTCGGCACACGCACAGCGCGGGTCATGGTCAACCAGAACCTGAATGAGGGCGCCGGT
This sequence comes from uncultured Actinomycetes bacterium, assembly GCA_903918645.1. GTDB lineage: Bacteria > Actinomycetota > Actinomycetes > S36-B12 > CAIYMF01 > Longivirga. Next base: position 45,380 of record CAIXFH010000108.1, read on the forward strand.
AGCGCCCGTAACGGGCTCCCCTTCACCCTGAGCCTGTCGTGCGGTACATGGGGCGGCAACATCACAACCGAGAACGTCAACGCCACGCATTTCCTCAACCTCACCTGGGTTTCGCGCACGATCGCACCGAAAACCTTCACCGAGCAGGAGCTGTTCGGTGGCCACTGGGACAAGCACGGAATGTGACCAAGGGTCTGCACGGATCTGACTTGCCGGGTGCTTTGTCCTGAATGTAGGACGATTCATCAAAATCACGTCTCCAAAGGGCTAGAAGGATCGGTGATACAGGCCTAGCCTGTGATTGATCTCATGCCGAGGAGGAACCGCACATGTTCGGTGAGGAATCTGCTGATTCGATCGCGTTTGGGCTGCCTGGCGTTCGGCTCTCTCCCGGCGATCACATCTGCGCGTTCTACCGTGGTGCAGAAGGACGGGACGAAGTGCTCCTGGCTTATCTGCGAGCTGGCATCGAAGCTGGCGACCGCTGCGTAGCCGTCCTGGATCAGGTCGAGCCAGAACAGTTGCGAGCGAGCCTGTCCCAGGATCGCATCGACCCCGTGCGCGGCGTCGATGTTCTGCGGTCGGACGAGACCTACCTGCGCGATGGTCGATTCTCCAAGACCGCCATGATCGAATTCTGGGACTCCGCGACCCGCGAAAACTTGTCCAGCGGTGATTACACCTTCGCGCGAAGTTGCGGTGAAATGACCTGGGCGCTGCGCGAAGTTCCAGGTGTCGAGGATCTGGTCGACTACGAGTCCGACCTCAATCGCTTTCTGCCCATGCATCCGCAGGTCATCATGTGCCTGTATGACCTAGATCGCTTTGACGGCAGGGTCGTCGTGGATCTGCTGCGCACACACCCCAAGCTCCTGCTCTGCGGCAGTTTGCTCGATAACCCCTACTACCTAGAGCCGGATGAGTTCCTGGCCGCGAAGTCAAAGGCACCAGTGATATGAGGCTCGAGGCCACGGTCGGCCTTGAAGCGCGCGACCACCTGTCCCGGCTCAACGCGTTGCTCGTACTCGCCATGCTGATGACCGAAAGCACCGATGAGCAGCAGATCTTGCGGATGGGTGCCAGCGCAGCGCCTTCGTTCGCCGACTGCCGACTCGTCGGCGTGCGAACCAGGGATGGCGCGAGCACCAACTGGACCCCGGGCAGTGCGGGCGAGAATGAACCGCCGGGCCTGGATCTGATGCCGTCCAATGGCGGTGAACTCATGATTCCCGACGCACTGTACGCGTGGGCATTCGGGCTCGGCGGCGGTCCCGGTACGCACGGATGCATGGTTGTGGCAGCAGATCGCGAGTTGCGAAGCGACGAACAATTCCTACTCCGTGTGCTCGCGCAGCAGATCGGCTCGGCAACCCGCAATAGCCGGCTACACCAGTTGGAGCGCACAGCGGCGGCTGAACTAGAGAGCGTCAATCGCCATCTTGAAGACACAGTCGAAGCCTTGAAACAACGGATCGAGATCCACGACCGTCTGACTCGAGCGGCGGTAGCCGGTGAGGGCATGGACGGAATCGCCCGCGCCGTGCATGAGGTCACGGGTCTGCCCGTCACTATCGAGGACCGTTACGGAAACCTACGAGCCTGGGCCGGCCCCGATCAACCCGCCAGCCACGCCAAGGACACGCCAGCACGTCGCGAGCAATTGGTGCGTCGACTCCTGCACGCTGGCCACCCGCTTCGCGAGTCCAGCCAGATCATGACAGCAGCCTCCCCCCGTCCTGACTCAGTGGCGGTGATCTCCCTGATCGACCCGCAAGAGCGGGCCCGCGATGAGGACCTAGCCGCCCTTGAATACGGGGCAACCATCTTGTCGATGGAGTTGGCTCGGCAACGCACAGTGGCAGACACCGAGATCCGGATCCGGCGCGACCTGATCGAGGACTTGCTCTCGGGGGAAAGCACCGAGACCGCCCTTGCACGCGGCGAGACCTTTGGTCGGGATCTAAGCCAGCCACACCGGGTCATTGTCTGTGAGCGGCAGGGTCGAACCCGAGACGACGACCATTTCTTCACCAGTGTTCGACGTTCCGCACGCGACCTCAATCTGGGGCAGTTACTGGTCTCGCGCGGCGGAACGGTCGTATTGCTCACCGATCGCGAGATCGAGTGGACCGATCTGCACGCCGCAGTGATGCGTGAACTGGGAAGCGGCCAGTGTCGCATCGGTGTCGGTAGCCATACAGCGTCCGTCGCCGATTTCCCCCGATCACATCGTGAGGCGTTACTCGCGCTTCGACTACAGCGTGATGCGGGCCCAACCCAAAGGGTGACCGCCTTCGACCAGCTTGGGGTGTACCGACTTCTCGCCAATACTGAGGACTCGCAGGAGATCGAGCGCTTCGCGCGAGAATGGCTGGGTGCACTTCTCGACTACGACACGCAGCGGCATTCAGAACTCGTCCAAACGCTGCATGAGTACCTCGAATGCGGGGGCCGCTACGACGAAGCTGCGCTGGCCCTGTCGATCCACCGCAGCACGCTGAAGTACCGGCTGCAGCGAATTCGTGAGGTTTCTGGCCTCGCCTTGGGTGAGCCAGACGTCAATTTCAACCTGCAGTTGGCCTGTCGGGCCTGGCGCACACTCCAATCCCTCAGGGGTTGAGGGCCAACGTGATTCGAGGTACCAGCGCAGCTCCACTGACCCCGCTCACCGACGAGGTGGTTCTCGGGTCGACCCGGGTAGTGCCCTTTGAGGTCCCGGGTCTAGGAAACCGCACCTACATCGCTGTGTCCGATAATTCCGCGATCCTGGTAGACCCGCCACGTGATGTTGACTCGTTATTGGGCTTCATCCGCGATAGCGGCTGGTCCGTCACACACGTCTTCGACACCCATATTCACAACGACTACATCAGTGGCGGACTTGCCGCTGCCCGGCTCAGCGGCGCCGACTACATCGTCCCCAGCGATGGTGGCATCGAGTGCCCGGCGCATGAGGTGACCGATGGCGAGGTGATAACAGTCGGAGCCGGTCAGATTCGGGCGGTTCGCACACCGGGCCATACGCCGCATCACATGTCCTATGTGCTCAGCGTCAGCGGCCGCGACATAGCCACCTTCACCGGCGGCGGGCTGCTCTACTCCGGAGTTGGCCGGACCGATCTATTCGGAGCCGACCACGCCGATGAACTAGCTCACGCGCAGTGGCGTTCGGCCCGTCGTCTCGCGCACACCGTCGAACACTCAAGTGCGATTCTGCCTACTCACGGCTTCGGCTCCTTCTGCTCGGTGGGCGATGCAGTGGTCGGCGAACACACCCTCGTCGGGCTGCACACCACGAATCCGGTCTTCCTCATGGAGGAGGACTCATTCGTGCACCAGCTACTTGAAAACCAAGGCCCATATCCCGACTACTTCAATCGCATGGGCGAGCTCAACCGGGCAGGAACCCCGGCGGACCCGCCCGCGATGCCTCCTATCAGAACGCTGGCACTGGCCGCCGAGGACGCGGCGGCCGGTAAGTGGGTGCTCGACTTGCGGCACCGACACGCCTTCGCGGACGGCCACCTCGCCGGGTCGTTGTCGTTCGACGCGGCTGGCGCGTACGTCACCTACATCGGTTGGTTGATTCCGTGGGACGCGGACCTTCATCTCGTGGTGCCCGATGAGGCAACTCTGCAGACTGCAGTCATCGAACTCGGCCGGATCGCGATCAACCGGGTCCGCTCAGCCGCGCTGTGGCGCGATGGAAGCATCAACCAATCCGAACTTGCCTCGATGCGGCATGCCGATGGCCGTCGGCTCCGGGCTGCGATCGCGAACGACCCCGAACTTCGCGTGCTAGATGTTCGCCTCGAATCAGAAAGTGAACGAGCGCGGCTCGCTGGGCAGAGGGCTATCCCGATACACCAACTGACCCAGCGACTCGAGGAAGTACGCGAGTGGGCCGACGGCCACGAAGTGTGGGTTTACTGCGGTAGCGGCTTTCGCTCTGCAGTCGGCGCTTCGCTGCTCAACCGTGCAGGTATCCCTGCAGTGCACGTCGATGGCAGTGTGGTCGAGTCCTAAGGGTGCTCGGCAAACAACGGTGGTCGGTGCGCGCGCACCTCAGGGGTATCCCCAGTCCACAAGACCACTTCGACCAGGGTGTGCTGCCCAGTGCAACCTTGCGACAACGACGACGTACCACGATCGGCGGTCAGCACATTGGGGTTTCCGTGCAGACACAGCGTGTCTCCTGAAGTGAGATCACGCGGGTCAAACCACGCACCCGTGGGGAGTTGGACGACGCCCGCTCGTACCGTGTCGGTCACCTGAGCGCCGGCCAGACATGAGCCACGATCGTTGAGCACCTGCACCACGTCACCGTCGCTGACTCCGCGCGCGGCCGCATCGTCGGGATGGATCCGGAGCGTCTCTCGTCCGGACGTCTTCATGGACTGCGAGACCGCACCCATATCCAGTTGACTGTGGAGCCGGCCGGCCGGCTGATTGGCCACGAGATGCAGCGGCCAATGCTCTGCCAACGGCCCGCCTAGCCATTCCCTCGGCTCAAGCCACGACGGATGCGGCGGGCAGTCGTCGTAGCCAAACGAGGCGATCCGCTCCGAGTACAACTCGATACGACCACTCGGAGTAGCTAGTGGATTCGCCAGTGGGTCAGCCCGAAATCGCCCTAGCAGCAAGGTGTCTCGGGGGCGTGTCGGCAACTCCACATAGCCGCGGTCCCAAAACTCAGCAAAGGGCGGCAGGGGCCACTCGTGCTTGTCGGCACGAGCCACAAGGCCGCTGTATAGCTGACGAATCCAGTCCATCTGGTTGCGGCCCTCGGTGAATGGCTCAGAACTGCCAAGGAGTCGAGCGGCAAGTTCGGAGAACACCTCGTAGTCGTCGCGTGAGGCACCGACCCGCGGCGTCACAGCGTGCATCGCCTGCAAATAGCGATCGTTGACATTGCCACCGAGATCGTCACGCTCTAGTGAGGTCGTGCTCGGGATCACGATGTCGGCATGCTTCGCGGCCGCCGTCCACCACGGGTCGTGAACGACAATGGTTTCAGGCCGGGCCCAGGCCTGGCGCAGTTGGCCCAAATCCTGATGGTGATGGAATGGGTTACCCCCGCACCAGTAGACGAGCCGAACGTCGGGATAGGTCAGCCGCTGACCGTTGTAGTCATACTCTGCGCCAGGATTGCGCAGCATGTCCGCGGCGCGGGCAACCGGAATGAACGTACGCACCGGATTGACGCCCTGCGGCAGAGCCGGAACTCCCGTCAGCACCTCCGCTGATCCAACCGAGGCCATAGATCCATACCCATGACCAAATCCGCCGCCTGGCAAACCGATCTGGCCCAGCACCGCTGCCAACGCGATACCGGCCCAGATGGGCTGTTCACCGTGATCCGCGCGTTGGAGGGACCAACTGGTCTGCACCAAGACACGTTTCCCAGGAAGCGACAGGGCCAGGGCGCGAAGGTCGGCCGCCGGCAAGCCGCTGATGTTCGCCGCCCAGTCGGCATCTTTGGGTATGCCGTCGATGGTGCCGAGAAGATAGGCCTCCAACTGCGGCCAGCCTTGGCAATAGCGGGCTAGGAAACCTGAATCGTGCTGGCCAGCATTAACGATCGTGTGGGCGAGGCCGAGGATGACCGCTACGTCGGTGGCGGGACGAAGCGCCCACCACGTAGCGGGCACCGGCAGGTCGTCGCGAAGTGGCGCGAACAGGTGGAACTCGACGCCACGGTCATGTAGAGCTTGGACTCGACCCGCGGCCACGTGGTCGGTAGCGCCACCTGGCGCCACCGATGCGTTCTTGACGCTGATCCCGCCAAACGCAAGTACCACCTCACTGTGCTCAGCGATGCTCTCCCACGTGGTTGCACGTTGAACCAGTTCACTGACGTCAACGCCCAGGACATGCGGGATGATCACGGCGCTCGCACCGATGCTGTAGGTGTTGACCGAGCGCACGTAACCGCCGAGTAAGTTCAAAAACCGGTGCAGTTGACTCTGTGCGTGATGGAACCGTCCTGCACTCGCCCAGCCGTACGATCCCGCGAAGACCGACTCGGGGCCCAACTGTGAGTAGACGCGTTCCAACTCTGCAGCGAGCAGATCAAACAACTCCGTCCACTCAACTTCAACGAAGGGGTCAACTCCGCGGCCTGCCGAGGGGCCGGGGCCCTGCTCGAGCCAGCCCCTTCTAATCGCTGGCCGCCGCACCCGTGCCGGATGGTCGAGTTGACCGGCGAGGTTGCCCCAAATCTGGGATTGGCCGGTGTCGAGCGGATGCGCCGCTACTTCAACGTTGCCCTCGACCAAGCGTGCGAGGAAGGCCCCACCGTGGGAGCTGTGGTTACGCCAGGGCGACGACATGCCCGCACCCTAGCCGCCCACGAAATCCTCGGGTGATAAATCGGCTGCCTGACAGCTTCCACGCGGAGGTCGATCCATCCCCGAGATGCCACCTCGCGTCGTGCGGCTTCATCCCACGGGGACACACTCTTGCCCTGACTCTGTCCTGCGCATGCATGGTTGGCCCGATTGCCTGAGCGTTAGCGTCCGAGAGTCAAACGATGTGACCTGACGCACACAGCAGAGCCTGAGCTTTGGGCCCGCCACAGCGCCAGACCGCATCCCGCGCGATACATGCCGTACCCGACCGGGCAGGTGTGGTCGCCGAAATCGAGGAGAGAACCACATGCGAGTGGGAGACAAGGAGATCCTCATCCCGACTTCGATGGTCGGGAACTATCCGAACCCCCGGTGGTGGGACGCCGGACCCGCGCGCGATTGGCGCGGCGACCAAGAGCCGCCGGACGCGTTCATTCGCGAGGCATTCGAAGATGCAATCCAGGCGGTAGTCCACGACCAGGAACTCGCCGGTCTTGACATCATTTCGGACGGCCGACTCCACGGTGACAACTACGCCGATGCCGCGGTCTACTACTACATGCGCCGGATGGGCTATGACCTCAAGGGCGGCCACCTCGGCTTCCCGATCTACAGCCGTCTGCACGCGGGCACGTTAACGCAGGAGATCAAGCGTCGCGGCGGCATCATGGTCGAGCAGGCTCGGGCGTTGCGCCGCGCGACCGACAAGCCGATCAAAGTGCAGTACACCGGTGTACAGGTCCTCAGCCAGTGCACGAACGACCTGTTCTACGACAACCCGCGTGACCGCGCGATGGCCATGGCCGCCGCTATCAACGAGGACATCCTCGAGGTCGATTCGATGGGCGTCGAGTTCATCCAACTCGACGAGTTCACCTGGCCCTACTTCTACGAAGACTGGGCGATCGAGGCCTTCAACCGGGCTGTCCAGGGCGTAAAGAACGCACAGATCATCGTGCACGTGTGCTGGGGTAACTGGGGTGGCACGCCCGCCTACTACCCCGACGAGACCGCTGAGTCCGGCGAGATCTTCGACCTCACCCAGCGCAAGGGCAGTGCTCCGTCGGCGACAGCGTCCGTTGTGCCCAAGTCATACGAGGCGAACATCGACGTGCTGAACCTGGAGAACAGCGGACGACGTTCCGACGACCTCTCCGGGCTCGACGTACTCAAGGACAACCCGTTGCCCGACAACGTGTCGTTCTGGGCCGGTGTCATCGACGTCAAGTCGACTATCACCGAGACGGCTGAGGAAGTCTGCGATCGCATCATGCGGTTGGCAGAGTTCGTTCCGCCGGAGCGCCTCGGCGTCACGACCGACTGTGGTCTGATCCTCCTCCAGCGCTACATCGCAATCGACAAGCTGCACGCGCTGGCAGCAGGAACAGAATTGGCTCGAAAGAAGCTGGGCGGCTGACCCCATGGCCGTATGGCTGCTGCACTGTCCTGCCTGTGATCATCGGTTTCAATCCCTGGTGATGGACGGGACACGCGAGCCCACGGTCTGGGTCTGCTCCTCATGTGGCAGCCGTGATGTCGTCCGCGAAGGAATGACGCAGGGCGGCCCCTTCTCGGGAGCTACCTCAGGCTGCGGCTGCGGCTGCGGCTGCGGCTGCGGCTGCGGCTAACAGCTGCGATGAGTGATCAGAACGAAAGTGTGGGCGGACATCTAGTGGTGTCCGCCCACACTTATGCCCGGGACTTTTTTTGCGGCAGATCGAACGCCACCTAGCGGAGCTTGCGGGCGCGCAGCACTCGGTCGTCGGCGTGATGGGCACCTGCACCGCTCTCGGGCGCCACACGTGTGCGTTGCTCATCGCACTCGATCTCCCACTCGCCTTTGAGTTCGTCAGTTATGAACGCGGCCACCATCGACGGCCACACGTAGTCGGCCGGATCAGGGCCACCGTTGTGTGCCGGGTGGGTCTCCATACCCGCATGGTGAACCAGCAGCAACACCCCGCCGGGCACTAGCGCTGAAAGCAAAGCTCGCTCGGCCGTAGCGTCAGCGGTACGCATCAGCACTGGGTATTGCGCGGAGACCAAGTCGAAGGACGCGGGTTCAAGCGCCGCCTCGACAAGCCCGGCGTGCACCCATTTCACGTCAACGCCTGCGGCTCTGGCGTGCATGGCCGCGCGTTCCAGCGCAACGCCTGACACGTCCAGCGCCGTGACCTCCCAGCCATTGCCGGCCAGCCAGATCGCATCGGCTCCCTCGCCGCAGCCGACATCGAGGGCGCGGCCGGGCATGAGCCCAGCAACCTCGGTCACGAGCGTGCCGTTGGGCTGACCGCTCCAGAGTTGGTTCTGTTCGGAATAGCGTCGATCCCACTCGGCCTCAGCGTCGAGCGCGCCGACACTTCCATCAGCAGTCGAAGGAACATGTGAGGTCGGCGATCCTGCGGTGGTGTCCTGGTTCACGCGGCCAGTCTGTCCTACGGCTGATCGACCACTCCCTGCGCCCGCTGGTAAACCGAGGGCGCAGGAACACAGTTACCAGGTGCGTAAGTCATGTGATCGCTGGCCTTCGCCCGAACGCGCAAAACACCCCTGGCCGTGAGGCGGGTTCACGCGGTTCTTGGGTCGTATGGCAATTCAGTCGGGTGGATATCTGTCGGTGATCAGAACCTCATCATCGTTAGCCGCTAAGGCGGATACGCATGGCCTTGGCGACCTCTCACCTTCCAGCCTTTGAGTCTCTGGGGAGGTTTGTGCTGAGAAATGGCACAAACCAGCGTGGGTTATCGCTCGCGCGAACTATCGAGCGAGTCCACTGTCAACGATCCGCCGCGGGAGCACTATCGCCGCGGAGGAGGCAGGAAGCTCAACCCAGTCGACGCCCTCATCTCGACGACACGAAACCCACCCCGCGCCGCCGACGATGTGGAACGCCAATGGCTCGTCCCAACTGTCTACGCAAACCGCGAGCGACCGGGGTTCGGCCTCGTGGTTCGCGACCGCGACCCCAGGATGAGCACCGTCGTCGGGCGCGAAGATCGCGTACGGGAAGTGCACCGCGCCATTAGAGGTGAGTACCGACCCACCGTCCTCGTCGCGGTACTCGCCGTCCCAGAACCACTTCCGCCAGTCGGTACGCAGCGCGTCCATCGCGCGGCCATAACTGGTCGTCGCGGGAAAGTCCTCGAGCCTTCCCTTAAAGTGGTAGGGCTCGTAGCTCAGGGTGTAACGCCTCACGAGGGCCTGGCCGATTATGTTGCGCTCGTCGAAGCCGGTGATCGCCGTCATCAGCGCGGCATCGGGGTGCATGAGCCGTGTGAGCGGAAGATGGTCCGCGTCGTAGCTGCGGTGGTAGGAGAGCTGATAGCTCTCGAACTGGCCGTCGTAACATGCCTCTCCGGCATAGAGGAACTCAGTGTTCACCTGCCGGCTGTGGGCAGCGAAACCCTCGATGAGGGCGAGGTCATGCGAGAAGACCGAGTGGCCGGGTCGGTGCCCATGCGTCGTGTCGAAGCAGACGAGAGCCGGACCGTGGTGGAGATTCTCGTCAAATAGCATTCCGTCGGCGCCCAGGCTCACGATTACGGCGGCATCCGCTTCACAGATCGCCCGATACGTATCGCTCGCGAAACACATGGGCACCAAGGTTCGGGCGCTGATTCCCAACATCTGACTCACCGTGTTGTAGTTGAAGCCCTCGAACACGTACGCGTCGCCGTAGGGGTCCTTGATAGCCTCGTGCACAAGCTGGGTCCGGTAGCGATCGGTCGTCCGATCCGCCCAGGTGAATTTCGCGAACAGCACGACGCGAACGCCGAGCTCCTGGCAGGCGGCGATGGCCAAGCGCAGCTTCTCTGCTCCGCCGAGCCGAGGATCTGGGGTGTGGTTCGGATTGTTACGGTCCTGACCGCCCTCGTTCCAGCCAACCAGCTGGATCGTCCGCACACCGTGCTCGGCGCAACTGCGCGCCACCTCGGGCAACGCATCGAACTGCAGCCGCAACTCCTCCTCGGGGGAGTTCATTTGCAGCTGCATCCAGGCCTCGGGCCCGGCCGCCCAGGACGGCGGCACCGCTCGGGCAGACCAGGTGTTACGCCGGCTCCGGTAGACCTCGGCACCCGCCTGCCAGCCCCCGTGGAAAGCCACCAGGGCGACGTCCGGAAGGCGCGTCGCCGTGCCGGGCTGGATGTAGGGCACATGCGCACCCTCGAGCCGGACGCATGTGGCTTCCGGCGCCCCGAGATCAGACGACGGAACGCGCAGGTGCATAGAGTCGGAATACCCAGGACGCAGTTCGGCGATCCACCCCACGATCTCCGTAGAGCGCTCGTCGACCCCGAGGTAAACGCCGCGCTCACCATCCTCCACGAGGATGAAGGGCGCATAAGGCGCAGTTGCGCTCTGACGCATCGGCCCGTTGATGTATGTCGGGCGGTCGACGCCGAAGTACGGCACCGAGTCAGTGAACTCAGGGCGGAAAGGGCGTCGTCGTGCATCCGCGTAGCCAGCCATGACGCTGAACAGTGGTAGGTCCTCCCGGCGCTGGAGCACATCACCGAGCCTGGGGAACCTGACGTCCTCTACAACCTGCTCGGACCTGTTGTCGATGTCCAAGGAGAAGACGAGCCTTGACCCCTCAGCCGCCACCCGCATGCGCACGCTGACCTCGTGCACGCCACCGTGCTCGGACAGCAGAGTCGGCCATTGCGCAGTCAGCCAACTGCCGTCTGCGGCCACCTGCCACTGCGGCGGCGACTGTGTGCGCGAGTCGGCCACATTGTTGCGCCTACCGTCGAGCGGTAGCAGCACGCTGAAGCAGTTGCCAAGGGCCGCGTCGTCGATGATCGACCATTCGCCGTCGACCGTCACTAGGCTCACAAGCGAGCCGTCGGCCATAGAGAACGATGCCCGCAGGGTCTCGCTTGTGACATCGACGGTGGTGATCATGCGGCATCCTCCATGGGCTTCATACCTCAAATCTGTGTCGAGCAGCGAGAAGACTTCGCTAGCACGGCAGTGGGTGCTCATGAAGCTGTGCCTAGTGAGCAGTTGCGACCACCCCGGCCCAACGATAGGGCGCTGGCTTCCGCGCCACTGCTAAGCGATGGCCCATCAATCTGCTCGTTCCTGGTACGTAAGGGCAACGAACTGCGCCACAACCTGGGCTGGTTCGCGCCGTTCGCCGCGGCCGCAAAGGCACCAGCGAACGACCGCGGTCATGGTGTGACGATGACCTTCATGAGTGACGGATCCCGTTGGGTCGCCGTCAGTGCCAGCGATACCTCGTCGAGACCGAA
>CAIXFH010000109.1 GCA_903918645.1 uncultured Actinomycetes bacterium
AGGCACAGGGGTAGACGATACCCAGGCTGCACGCTCTGGGTCAAAACGAGGGTGGTGAACCGCCCATATCCTGGGACGCGGAACCCCACCGGATGTGGCGAACCATGCCAGTTCGAGCAGTGTCCTGGCTCAGCACATCGGAATGGGGTGTCTCGCGTCATCGGAATGACATGTCGCAGGTCATCGGCATAGGGGCTGACCTGCATGCTGGGGGATGTCGAAGCGTCGCCTTGTCATCACCGCCGTCCTGGCCGGCCAGTCCCAGTCCGAGGTATCCCGCAGCTACGGGGTCTCCCAAGGCTGGATCAGCAAGCTCATGGCCCGCTACCGCCTCGAGGGCGAGGCCGCGTTCGAGCCGCTGTCCCGGGCTCGGAAGACACTCCAGAACGCCACCCCGCCCGAGACCGTCGAGCTCGTCCTACGGCTCCGCAAGCAGCTCGACGACGCGGGTCTGGACGCTGGGGCGGACACCATCGGCTGGCACCTGACCCACCACCACGCCACGACCCTGTCCCGCGCGACGATCAACCGGATCCTGACCCGAGCCGGTGCCGTCACCCCCGAGCCCAAGAAGCGACCGAAGAACTCCTACATCCGGTTCGAAGCCACCCAACCGAACGAGACCTGGCAGTCCGACTTCACCCACTACCGCCTCACCGACGGCACCCGACACATCACCCACCGCGGCGGCGTCCGGCGCATCGAGGAAGGCACCGACGTCGAGATCCTCACGTGGTTGGACGACTGCTCCCGCTACGCCCTGTCGGTCACCGCGCACCGGCCGGTCACCGGCCCGATCGTGCTCGCGACCTTCCGCACAACCGTTGTCACACATGGCTTTCCGGCATCCACGCTCACCGACAACGGCCGCGTCTTCACCGTCAGACTCTTCGGCGGCACCCCCGGCCGCAACCACCTCGAGCACGAGCTCCGCCAGCTCAACATCACGCAGAAGAACGGCAAGCCGAACCATCCCCAGACCCAAGGCAAGGTCGAGCGGTTCCAGCAGACCCTCAAGAAGTGGCTCCGCGCCCAACCCCGACAGCCCGCTACCCTCGCCGAGCTGCAAGCCCTGCTCGACACCTTCACCGAGATCTACAACCAGCAACGGCCGCACCGATCACTGCCGCACCGCGCGACGCCCGCAACCATCTACACCTCGCTGCCCAAGGCCGCCCCCAGCGGTGACCGCAGCCACGACACCCACGACCGCGTCCGCCACGACAAGATCGACAAAGCCGGCAGCGTCACCCTCCGCGTCGCCGGCCAACTCCGGCACATCGGCGTCGGCCGAACCTACGCCCGAACCGACGTCATCATGCTCGTCCAAGACCTCCACGTCACCATCGTGAACGCCGCCACCGGCGAGATCCTCCGCGACCTGATCATCGACCCGCGCAAGGACTACCAACCCACCGGACGCCCACCAGGCCCCACAAAGAAGTAGGCCGAACCTGCAAGATGCAGGTCCGACCTATTCCGATGACGCGATACATCACATCCGTAGCGGGGACAGGATTTGAACCTGTGACCTCTGGGTTATGAGCCCAGCGAGCTACCGAGCTGCTCCACCCCGCGCCGTTCGGGCTTTCCCGACGCTGTGAGAACACAGTACGTCGTGGCAACACCGTCGAGCAAATCGCGGCCGTGCGGTTACGCGCCTAGCGCAACGTCAGAGCCGTTAAACACTGCAGCCACTAGGCACTGGCGGCCGATGCCGATGGGCTTGCCGACGGCGCCACACTCGGGGACGGCGAAGCACTAGGCGACGAGGACGGGAACCCGAGATCGTGCTGCGCGGCGGCAGCCTCGTTGAGCGCCCGTTCGAGTCGCTTCTGCGCCTCGCCGTATGCCGTGAAGTCGCCCTTAGCCAATGCCGCACGACCATCGTTGTACGCGGTCTGCGCCGCGGCGATCGCAGCAGTCAACCGCTGTTGAGCCGTCAATGATCCGCTAGGCGTGGGAGACGGAGTCGCGCCGCCGTCTGTGGTGGTGGTCGTTCCGAAGACATCGGTGAGCGCCTGCCCCAAGGTGTCACGGAACGCGACCTTGGTTCCGTAACCCGCTAACACCTTCTGCAGCAAGGGGAATCCATCGGCGCTGGTTGCACGAATATAAACGGGCTCGACATAGAGCACTCCCCCAGCAACGGGCAGCGACAGCAGGTTGCCAAGTTGGACGTCAGAACCTCCTCGACGCAGCAATGACAGCTGTTGCGACACAGTCGGATCGGACTCGAAGTTGTTTTGCACCTGCGCTGGCCCAGGGATAGTGGTGTTGCTCGGCAACTGCAGTAATCGCAACTTGCCGTAGTCAGGCCCAGGCTCAGAATCAACTGCCATGAATGCAGCCAGAGTCTGCCGACGCTGCGGTGCAAAAGTCGTAGTCAGTGAGAACGACACGTGATCGGTACCCGGCATCTGCACCTGCAAGTAGTACGGCGGTTGGGCCGACGACTCGGTGGGCTTGGTCGGATCGTTGGGCACGTTCCAGAAGTCCTGACCACTGAAGAACGCGGCCGGGTCGGTGACGTGATACTTCGCGAAGACCTGACGCTGCACCTTGAACAAGTCTTCGGGGTAGCGGACGTGATCGACAACGGCCTGCGGCATCTGTGCGCGCGGAGTCACGGTGCCGGGGAACGCCTTCATCCAGGTCTGCAGTATGGGGTCCTTGGTGTCCCACTCATACAGGGTGACGGTTCCGTTGTAAGCATCGACCGTTGCCTTGACCGAGTTACGGATGTAACTGATCTGCTGGCGAGGCTGGGCCGTGACGTTCGTGGAACGTTGAGTCAATGCGTCAGCGGTCGCATCGTCGAATGAGGTAGGCGTGGCATCGGGATACACCGCAGAAGTTGTGTATCCGTCGACAAACCAGAGCACCTTGCCATTGATGACCGCCGGGTACGGATCCCCATCTGTGGTGAGCCAGGGCGCCACTTTCTCGACCCGCGAACGAGGATCGCGAACCTCGAGGATGCGCGAATCTGTGTTGACCAAGTCGGACAAAATCATGTTCGGCTCTTGGTACTTGAAGGCGTACAGCAACCGGTTAAAGAACGATCCGATCGATACACCGCCAGAGCCGGTGTACGTGTAGGTGGCCTGACCATTCGCGCTCTGGTCATCGGGGTAGTCGAGTTCACGCTGCGGCGCACCAGCAGGCGCGCCAACGATGGAATAAGCCGGCGAGTTCTCGCCGAAGTACACGCGAGGCTGAGCGACATCGAGCAATCCGGTCGGCGGCAGGTCGCTTTCGAAGAAGGCTGGCTTCCCTGAGTTGGAGGTGTTGTCGTATGCCGCGACCACTCCAAAACCGTGCGTGTACACGATGTGGTCGTTGGCCCAGTTGCGTTGTGAGTCACCGATCCCAGCGAGATTGAGTTCGCGAACCGAAATCACCGTGCCCCGCTGCTTACCCTTGATCAGATATCGATCCACATCAAGGGAATCGGGAAAGGCGTAGAAGTTACGAATCGCCTGCAGCGCCTTGTACGTGGGCGACACGACAGCTGGATCAAGCAGTCGGATGTTCTCGATAGTCCCCGAGCTGGCCTTCACCGCATCGGCTGTCGTGGAGTCGGTTGCGGCGTATTGAGTGACGTCGGCCTGAGAAAGGCCGAACGCATCACGTGTGGCATTGATGTTGTTCTGGATGTACGGAGTCTCACGCGGCAACTCAGTGGGCTTGACCTGCACAGACTCCACGAACGCCGGATAGATCGAACCCACGATCAGCGACGTGCCGATCAACAACACCAGGCTCGTGCCCGCAAGTGCCATCCCGGGCCGAATCGCGCTAACGAAAAACAGGACGGCACAGATCAAAGCCACGAAGACCAGGATCGTCAGACCGGGCAGCAGCGCATTCACGTCCTTGTACGTGACGCCAGGCACGTAGTCGTCGGTCGACAACGACACGTCGTATCGATCAAGCCAGTAGGCAGCGGCCTTCACCAAGACAAAAAGTCCGACGAGAATCGATACATGCGACTGCGCCGCACGCGAAGCACGATCACCAGCAGGCTGGATCCGCAGGCCGCCATAGACGTAGTGCACGATCACCGACACGATCAACGCGAGAGCGATCGCGGTAAATAGGAAACCCAGAATGAACCGCAGGAATGGCAGCGTGAACGCGTAGAAAGAGACGTCCATTCCGAACTGCGGATCTGTAACCCCAAACAGCGTGGCGTTGCGAAACAGCAGCCACGAGTCCCACTCGGATGTTGCGCTGACACCGGCGAGCAGACCGAGTACCGCTGGAATGCCAACTAACGCAATGCCACGCAAGGGCTCAAGTGCGACTCGATAACGCTCAAGGCTTGCCTGCTCCGGCGACATGAACTGGTACTCCGGACGCACCCGATAGGCGAGCCACATGTTGCCGCCGACGATCACCGCCATGAGCAGCCCGAACACGATCAGCAGACCGATCTTGGTCGTCAGCGAAGTCGTGAAGACACTCGTGGCGTTCACCGACTGGTACCACAACCAGTCGGTGTAGAAGCCGGTAAAGATCATCGCGATCAGGAGCAAAAGCCCGAGAACGACAAGGGTGGTAATTAGCGTTCGGCCTCGGCGGGAGCCCATCTCGACGGCTACATCGTGCTCGTCGCGGCCACCCCCGCCCATCGGCGCGTCATAAGTCACGAGTAGCACCTTACGTTGCGGCCCATACCTACGCCCTCCTACCACCGAGAATGCCAGCACCCGACACAATCACCACTGTGACCCATGACCCTGCCGACTCTGCCCCGAACGACGAAACAGCTGGCTCAGTCGTTCCCCCCGACCGGGCGGCTCGAGCTGCGCAGCAGTTGCGGTTAGTCGATCTCGCTCGCGATGTTGAGCGGCACGTGGCCACTGACGGCTGGGATCAACACCCTCGGCTGTTCGCATTGGCGCGAACGGCAGATCTCGTTGCCCTAGAGCCAGGCCTCGCCGATGCGCTCGGTGCCGACGCCGAGGACCCCGAATCGCTCACTCCCATCGAGCAAGATCCCATCGACATCACCCGATCACTCGACGAAGTACTCGCCACCACCATGTGGCCCGATGACGTCGTCGGCGCTGCGCTGGTGCTCGAACGACTCATGCTTCCCCCCTCGGCCGAGGGCGCGTTGACGAATCTGCCCGACGACGATGCCCAACGACTCGACGAAGTAGTCGCGGCCCACCCGGATCGGCAGGACGTGCGAATGGCCGTTGTCGTCACACGCGATGGCCAACGCATTTGCGCTGTGCGCCTTCGCTCACATGACAAGGACAGCGAGGTTTTGCTCGGCGATAACCTGGTGCCGCGTCTGGCCGACGCACTCGACGCGACGTTCCGCTGACCCGCACCGCAACTACCTACGACGTCAAATATCGCGCTCTGACTGCTGCTCAGACAACGCGAGATCACCCTCGAGCTAGGAACAGCCGACCACGGCGTGACCAGCAACGTAGGCCTCGACTGCACTAACTGCCTCCGCCAAGGTCGACACCTTCGCGACCGTCATGCCATCGGGCACGCCAGCCTCGACGACGTCGGCGCAGTTATCGGCAGGCGCCAAGAAGAATGTCGCACCCTCGCCGCTGGCGCCCGCCATCTTCTGGGCGATACCTCCGATCGGCCCCACGATGCCGGTGGGGTCGATGGTTCCGGTGCCAGCAACGTGGCGACCGCCGTTGAGTGACCCCGGCGTGAGTTTGTCGATGATCCCCAGACTCAGCATCAGCCCTGCACTCGGGCCGCCCACGTCATCAAGGTTTACCGCGATCGGGAAATTCGCGCGATAGGTCTCGCCCACCTCGATGCCCAGGAAGGCGCGCCCCGGTTCGATGGGTGATTGCTCCGTCTTCACCTCAACGGTCTTGGCGCCCTGACCGCGAATAACCCCAATCGTGGCAACCGAACCAGGCGCCACCTTCGACATCGCTGCACCAACATCGTCGATAACGACGATCTTCTGACCGTTGATCGAGGTGAGCTCGTCGCCCGGCTCGAGATTGCCGTCGGCTGGTGCACCGTCAGTCACCGAACTCACAATCACCAGCGTGCGGTAGGGAATCTTCAAGTACGACAGTGCGGCCGCCACCGAATCTGCCTTACTGTCACTGAACTGCCGGACGCCTTCGGCGCTGACCTGCGCCCCGGTCGCCCCTTCGGGATAGAGCGCATCCCGCGGCAGGATCCGCACATCGCGGCGAATCCAACCAACGATCACCCGGCCGAGGTAGATACCCGTGTCCGGACCACCCCGTTCATTGACCGTGGTGATGTCCAAGGTGCCCGTGGTCGGGTAGGTGGTCGCGCCACTGATCTGGAGAAGCGGCTTACCCTGAGTTGAGCCCAACACGTCAAATACTGGGCCGGGCGAAATCTCGACGTAGGGCATCGGCACAAGAACGCCAGCGGCAAACAGTGTCAAGGCCAGCAGAGTCGCTGTGCCCGACCACCACACGCGTCGACGTTCGAAACTCACGAACGAGGTCCGAGATCGTCCTCGTGATACTGCTCCGCCCTCACCCGGTGTGAAGGGAGCGGGCGTTCCATCGCCTGGCGCATCCGCTCACGGTCTTCCATCCCCTGCTCGGGTGCCACCGGCTGGCGGCGACGACTACGCCATGCCACCCAAATCAGCCCGAGCGCAACAGCGCCGAGCGGGATGAGTAGCCAGCCGAGGGTCTCCATGGGGGTCAGCCTACGAGTTGTTCAGCGCGACGCGAACCACATCAGCGCCCGCGAGCCCGGCGGGCTGCTCGCACAAACGCTGCGGCGCCCAAGATGGCGACGGTGGCACCGGCTGCCGAAGCGCCCGCCACCGTGGCATCGCGCACGCCGAGCCGCCGGCCGGCAACGGCGCGGTCACCGCTTACCTCGTCGATAATCACGCGCAGATTGGTCTCATTGTCGAATACCGGTGCCCAGCCAGCAGCGCGCAACCCTGCCGAGGAAACAACCAGCGGGAACATCACGTAGGCGAGTTCACTTGCCGGCGCAGGGGTCAATCCGAGCCGGTGGAGCCGCTCTGCAGTGGCCATAGCCACGGACGCCGGCAGCTCAACCCGCTTCATCCCAGAGATCTCTTCGACCCGGTACTGCTCGAGATAGCCATCACTCCCGCAGGTGACGGCGCCACTCACCTGACCAAGTGCTGCCATCTCCAGTGCCGAACTCAAATCCTCCACATGGCAGAACTGCCAGGTGGGCATCGCGTCCTTGATGACCAAAAGCCGAGGGGCAGCGAAGTGACGAGTCACCAAGGTGTCGACCCCCTTGCCGACCAAAGCAGCAGGGCGAACCACGACAACGTCCAAGCCCGGATGTATGCGACGGGAATCCTCGGCGATCCGCTCGATCTCCAACAGGTCGGCGACGATGCCCTCAGGCGCCGCGCGCAGGGCCGCCTCGTCACTGAGCGGAATCGGGTTGTCATCGCGTGCGCCGTACACCGAGGCACTGGTCACCAGCACCACACGACTCACGCCGGCCGCTGCCGCTGCGGTGACAACCGTTTGGGTCCCTCGGACGTTGAGCGCCGAACGCTCGGCCGGCCCCGATTCGAGGGACCAATCGAGAGCGAGATGCACCACAGCGTCGACTCCGGCAAGGCGCTTAGCCAGCACTGGGTCGCGCACATCGCCGATTCGCCACGTGACACCAGTTGCATCGCCGCGACGAACGTCGATGGCGATGACCTTCGCAACCGAATTTTGAGAAGTGAGACGAGCCCCTGTGGGTTTGCCCTGGTCAAGGCCGATCCGTTCAACCAATCGAGAGATCAGTGCTGAACCGATAACTCCGCAAGCCCCAGTGACAGCAATAGTTGCGCCGGTCTTTCGAGCAGCCCGGGTGCGGGGCGCGCGCGCGTTCGCCGCTGGCGTACCCGCAGCATCCCCTACCGGCATGACACGCGCCAGAACGTGGCTACCGTTGTGGACATGAACGCGCGCATGGCGCCCATCTTGCCCCAGTGCCATCGAGAACCCCAGCGCCAACGAGAAAGGACACGACCATGAGCGGCAATCTTCCCTTTGGCTTCAGTGGTAGCGATGACGAAGAACCGCCGAGCGGCTCGCCCTTTGGCAACTTTGACCCGAGCAATCTGGACATGAGCCAACTCGGTGCTGCCCTGTCACAACTCGGCCAGATGATGCAGTCCGGCGCTGGCGATGGTTCGCCAGTCAATTGGGACTTGGCCCGCGATACCGCGCGCAAACACGTGTCCGCCCAAGGCGATCCATCGGTTGGCTCGGTCGAACGACGGGAGATCGAACAGGCCCTCGATCTGGCCACCCTCTGGCTAGACCCGGTCACCTCTTTCCCCGCCACCACGTCAGGCGGTGGCGCGTGGAGCCGCAGTGAATGGATCGAGGCGACCCTTCCGTCATGGCGAGGCATCGTCGAACCGTTGGCGCTGAAGGTAAACGAGTCGATGAGCGGCATGATGCCGACCGGGGGTCTCCCCGAAGGCCTGCCACCAGAGCTGGCGCAGATGGCAGGCCCGATCCTGGGAATGGCTCGGCAGATGGGCGCCATGATGTTTGGCTCCCAGCTCGGCGAGGGCCTCGGCGCTCTGGCAGGTGATGTGCTCGGTGCAGCAGACGTCGGAATCCCGCTCACCGATGATGGCCGGGCAGCGCTAATACCCCGCAACGTCACGGCATTTAGCGAGGGCCTCGGAATCGACCCAGAGCAGGTTCGGCTTTACTGCGCGCTGCGAGAGATGGCAGCGCAACGGCTCTTCGCCCATGTGCCTTGGCTGCGGTCGCAGACCATCGAGGCAGTGCGCGCCTATGCCGCAGGCATCAACGTCGACGCCGGACGCATCGAAGAACTCACCCGCAACGTAGATCCGAGCGATCCAGAGGCGATCTCCTCGCTTTTGGCATCTGGCGTATTCGTTCCCGAAGACAGCCCCGAGCAGGTGGCCGCGCTCGCACGTCTGGAAACCCTGCTGGCGTTGGTTGAAGGGTGGATCGACGATGTGGTCACCGAGGCCGCCGGCGCGCGTTTGCCTGGGGCCGACGCACTGCGCGAGACCATGCGGCGACGGCGTGCCGCTGGCGGTCCAGCCGAGCGCACCTTCGCGACGCTGGTGGGCCTGGAGTTGCGGCCACGACGACTACGCGAAGCCGCCGATCTATGGTCTGCAGTCCGCGCGGTGGGTGGATCCGAAGGCCGCGACGAACTCTGGGGTCATCCCGATTTGTTGCCGGCCCCACAGGACCTCGACAGCGCCGAGGCCATTGAGGCGTTCGTCCGGCGAACCGCCCCCCTGGATCTGTCCGAACTCGATGACCTTCCGGCAGCACCCAGCGAGGGATCGGCCCTAGACGGGGATGAGGCACCAGATAAGTGAGCCTGGCCAATGCCGCCCGGTCTGCGTTGGCCGACTGGATCACCGCAGATACCGAGCAGATGCAATTGCGCGACGAGTACGTGCAATTTCTCGACGACAACGACGATGCAATGTGGCGAGCGTGCGTTCCCGGTCACCTAACTGCTAGCGCTCTGGTGGTCAATGCCGAGCGCACTCACGTGCTGCTGACCCTGCATCCCAAGTTTGATCTGTGGCTGCAGTTGGGCGGGCACTGCGAACCAGGCGACACCACCTTGCGCGAGGCGGCAGAACGCGAAGCCCGCGAGGAGAGCGGCATCGAGGGTCTAGTGCTCTCGAGCCTGCCGATCCAGCTCGATCGACACCCAGTTGGCTGCCATGGCGGCTCATGGCACCTAGACGTTCAATTCCTGGCGCTGGCACCTGCTGGCGCGGTCGAGATTCGCAGCGATGAGTCACTCGACCTCGCCTGGTGGCCAGCCGACGCACTGCCAGACGACACAGATGACGCCGTGCGCCGCCTAGTAGCCCTTGCTATGACAGCCCTGCAGAAGGAGCTCGCGTTCCTGGGAAAGCGCTGCAGCACAGGCGATCACCCTTAGGTGGGCGTTCGATGGGCGTTCGATGAACACAGCGAATCACCAGAGTGCGTCCTCCTGCCGTGGTCGCCAGATTTGTCGACGAGGCGGCCGCGGACTGCGTTGTGGAACATTCGTGGCACCCATGTGCGAACCACTGCCATCGTTCGAGTCGGGACCGTCGGCGCCATCTGTCGCGGCAGAGTCTGTCGCGACAGAGTCTGTCGCGGCAGAGTCATGAGCGCCGTCGACATCATGAGCGCCGTCGACATCGTCGACATCATGAGCGCCGTCGACATCTGAACTGCCCTCGGATGAACCTGCACCGCCAACTTGCAGCGCATGATCGACACCGGCGAGAAAGGCCCGCGCTTCATCGACCCGCTCATACCGCTGCATCCACGCCTCGAACTGCGGGTTGTGATCGACAACGAGTAGATGGACGAGTTCGTGCAGCAGCACGTAATCGATGACATACGTGGGCATGCCCTGGAGCCGATCCGATAGCCGGATCGAGCGGTCTGCCGGCGTGCAGGATCCCCAGCGCCGACGCTGGTTCGACACCCACCGCACGGATGCCGGCTCTGCTCGGCCGTGCAGATACTCGAGCGCGAGTTCGGCCGCGCGCGTCGCCAACATCTCATCGCTAGGCCGCGAACGCTTTTCGCGTGACTCGAGTCGACCCAGGAGATCGTGCACGTAGGGCAGGATCTCTGCGCGTGACATCCGTTGCGGCACAACAACAATCGTGAGTCCTTGCTCGCGATAGGCAGTGACGCTTCGTCGACGCCGGGCACTTCGACGTACTTCGACTCCCGGCGGTAGGCCGGGGATGTCGATCACCTGATGTGCTGTCACCCTGCCGAACCTAACGGGCGGAACCGACATCGTCGATCAACTCGCCCGTGTTCGCCTCAAGTCGACCGCTCGCGACAAAAAGTCTCAAACAATTTCCTATACACACCCGGTGGACAGCATCTGTGCAGGTCATCGCCGCGCGGGCAGGTAACCCGCAGAACCGTCCCCAGGCTCATCCACCGTTGATCCACAGCGACACGCTGACTCGTCCCCAGTTCATCCCCAGAATGGTCCACATGCTGCTGGCGCAAAGCGTTGACCGCGGGTCACCTTGGCCCTAGGTTCAGTGCTCGACGGGGCCCCTGGGAGAACGGTCTAGCGTCGGCAAGGGGAAGGCGGACGGTAGATGCGAGACCCGGGGGCCCTGGCTACATAAGCCCAGGCCAAGCACCAACTCTGATCGCGGCACCTGCGCCGATAACAACACCTGCGCTGATCACAACACCTGCGCTGATCACAACGCTTGTGCTTGCTAGAACGCCTGCGCTCACCACAACCCCCGCGCTCACCCGAATCCCTGCGCTCACCACAACCCCCGCGCTCACCACAACCCCCGCGCTCACCCGAATCCCTGCGCTCACCACAACAACCGGATGACCACCGGTTGGATGAGAGTCGCTCGTTCCTCCTGCGTTGCGCGCCCTAGCCAATTGCGGTCCTGCTCCGGCCGTCACGCTCAGCCCCCGCCGGCCGCCGCTTAGCCCAGCTTGAGCGAGCAACAACCGTGGGGTTGACCGTCCTAGCCGTGAGGCCGATCGAACCAGCCACACGCGCGTTGTCCGCTGATGGCGATAATCCAGGGTGATATGTCCTAATTGCGGCTATTTTCTCGAGGTTGTGAGCACAAATCGCTGCGAGCCTGCGTCCTACTTGCCCGCCGAGCGCGTAGTGTCAGGAAAAGACCAGGCCACTTCGGTGGCCGTGCTCACGGGCAGGCCCACCTCATCGGTGGGTTCCCACCGGGTCATCCGGCCCGGCGAGTACATCCCAGCTCCAGGAGGAGGATCCCCATGGCGGACGAAAGCTACACCGGCGAGGCGTACTGCGTGAAGTGCAAGGAGAAGCGCCCGTTCACCGGCGTCGTCGTCGAAAAGAATGGTCGTCGCATGGCCCAGGGCATCTGCCCGGTCTGCAACACCAAGGTCAACCGGATTCTCGGCAACAAAGCCTGATCCGCACCTCGACCACAGACGGCGCCTCCTCCTTCGGGAAGGGGCGCCGTTGTCATGTCCGGCCACTGGACTAAGCCGACTGTTAACTCAGCCGGTTCGGCCGCGGCCAGAACACTCACCCACATGGCTGAACCAGCAGCCCACCAAGAGACCGGCCCGGAACCGGCATCACCCATCTGGGCGCATCTGCTCGTCTTGAATCCCTGACTACATAACGGGGCACAAGAAGTGGCGAAACGGCCCAAAGTTCAAGGAAACCTCTGTAATCGCGCCGTAAATGTCCATTTTTCTGCGCCGAAGTTCTCGTCTTGCACTCGATCTGAGCGGAGCACCCAAAACCCATTGTGCAAGCGGCTCGTCATCCCTAGGGTCACCACGTGGCAGAAACCCGACATGATGCACCCGAGGTCAGCGCCGTCGACTCAGACCGGCCGCCGCGGGTGATACCCGACCAGCAGTCGGGTCTCTCGACCACCAATGCCACTGACGCTGAAATCACCACCACCGTCCTGGCCGCGGTCGACCGGCAACTCGAACATGCCATCGACCTACTGGGCCACCTGATTGCCATACCGAGCACCGGCGGCAGCGAAGCTGAGGCCGAGATCCAGCATGTACTTGCTGAGATCTTGTTCTCTGACGGGTTTGACGTCGACCTGTGGGCGCTCGATCTTCCCGACCTCACCTCACAGCCCGACTTCCCGGGCATGGAGGTCACTCGCCGCGAGGCTTTCGGCCTAGTAGCCGTCCTGCCCGGCATCGCACCAGAACTCGGACTCTCCCTGCTCGTCAACGGCCACGCCGACGTCGTGCCAGCCGGTGACCCCAACTCGTGGTCCGGCGACCCGTTCACGATGCGTCGCGAGGAGCGCGAGGGCCGCGAAACCTTGCTCGGCCGCGGCACCTGCGACATGAAGTCCGGCCTCGTCGCCTCGATCGTCGCAGCCCGGGCTTTGAACTCCGTTGGCGTCAAACTTGCTGGCGATCTGATGATCGCGCCCGTGATCGGTGAAGAAGACGGTGGCCTAGGCACCTACGCGCTCATGCGTCGGGGCATCACTGCCGACGCGTGCCTGATCCCCGAGCCCACCGATCTGGACCTCATCCCGGCAAACGCTGGCGCATTGACCTTCCGCTTGCGTATTCCAGGTCGCGCCACACACGCATCCCGGCGCACCGAGGGCATCAGCGCGATCGAGAACTTCAACCTCGTAAATGCAGCACTCGTTGAGCTCGAGACTCGACGTAACTCCGCCGTCGACCCCATGATGTCGCGCTGGCCCATCGCATATCCGCTGTCAATCGGCACGATCCAGGCTGGTGACTGGGCCTCCACCGTGCCCGACCTGTTGATTGCCGAGGGTCGCTATGGTGTCGCGCTTGGCGAGACCGCGGCTGACGCGCGCGCCGAACTTCAGACGACCATCGACGAGATCAACGCATCCGATGCCTTCTTGCGCGCCCACCCTGTCACGCTCGAATGGTGGGGTGGCCAGTTCGAGCCCGGTGTCAGCGGCGACGACTACCTCATCGACCTGACTCGCCGCTCACACTTCGTGGCAGCACCTAACCGTCGTCGACTCGAGGTTTACGGCGCGCCCTACGGCAGTGACCTACGCCTGATCGCACCGCACATGCCAGTAGTGCAGTACGGGCCAGGCGATGCCCGCTCGGCGCACTCGCCCGACGAGAGCATTGCGGTGGCCGACCTGCTCAGCAGTATGCGAGCCATGGCATTGATCTACCTCGAGCACTGCCACATCGTCTAGTTGAGTGGCGAGGTCGATCGCAGGGCAGATCGCTGAAGCCCTGTCCTGCAACCAGATGCAACCGCCGACCGCCTAGCCCACGTTGACTGTGGACTGCGGTGGCCATCCCCAGGGCGCCATTGCCAGGGTGCGTGCATGAGCCGATCACTTCCCAGCAGCCGCGCTGCCCTGCCCGCCCTCCGTCGATCCGCCACTGCAGTGCAGTTCGGCATCGACCCCCGCACCGCGATCCTCGTCGATGGCCTATCGGCCATCGCCTCTTCCGCCCTCGTCCGCCTTGATGGCTCTCTCACTCGAGGCGAGTTAATTCACCTGATCCCCGATTTCGACGAGCTACTCGACCAACTCAACGACCACCACCTCCTCGATGATGATCCCGGGCCAAACACCGCGCTATCCCAACTACGTCGCGAACGCAGCGCACATGACATCGCCGCGTTGGCCCTCACCGAAGGTGGCCTGCCCGAAGCCATCGCCGTCATGACTCGTCGGGCCGCAAGCAGCGTGATAGTGCGGGGTAACGATCGCGCCGCCGCTCATGTTGCGGTCGGCCTAGCGGCGGCAGGTATCGGCGTGGTGACCATCAGCGGTCCCGATCGAGTTCCCACCAGCAGCGACCTGACACCAGTTGGTCCGGTAGAACCGGAAATCAGTTGGATCGAGCAAGTGAGCGAGGCAATCAGGCGCCATGGGGCGCATCCACATTCAACTGCGAAGCAGCCAAGCCGACCAGCCGTTGCGGTGATCTGCTCGGCGGCCGATGCCGATTTGCCCTGGACCGATCCTGAACTTGCTGACGACCTGATGTCGGACGGCGTCCCACACTTGCCCGTAGCCGTGTCAGGAGCGGCAGCGCGGGTTGGGCCGCTGGTGATCCCGGGCCGCACCCCATGCCTGGTCTGCGTGGATTTGCGGGCCCGCGACGATGATCGCGCCTGGCCGGCCTTGGCCAACCAGTTACGGCTTCGCCATCCCCAGTCGCTGGCGCACGATGGAGTTCTTGCCACGGCCGCGTCAGCGTTTGCCGTGGCCCAAGTACTCCGTGTCATTGATCACCCTGCCACAGCACACGAATCGGCATCTGCCAGTGCTGTCATCGAGTTTCGCCACCCAGACGCGCTCGGGATACCCGTACCAGTCGTCGTTCATCCTGCCTGCGGATGCGGCTGGGGCGGATGACCCCGCACAATGGACCTGTGACAGATCTCCCGCGCCGCGCCGTGACCCGCGGTGCCCGCCTTGCCGCACTGCCTCTAGGCTTCGCTGGCCGTACCGCGCTAGGGGTGGGCAAGCGGGTCGGCGGCAAGTCAGCCGAGGCGGTCGCTTTGGAAATTCAGCAACGCACAGCTGAGCAGTTATTCAAGACCCTTGGCGAACTCAAGGGTGGTGCGATGAAATTCGGCCAGGCCATGAGCATCTTCGAAGTGGCACTTCCCGAAGAACTGCTCGAACCATACCGAGCCACCCTGACGAAATTGCAGGATGCCGCACCACCACTGCCGGCTGAGACCGTGCACGCGGTGCTCCGCGAGGCCCTAGGCGATGACTGGCGCAGCCGCTTCGCCTCATTCAACGACAAGCCCGCTGCGGCAGCGTCCATCGGCCAGGTGCACCGAGCGGTCTGGCACGACGGCCGCGAGGTTGCCGTCAAAATCCAATACCCGGGCGCCGGCAAGGCGTTGCTCGGCGACCTCGCCCAGGTGTCGCGGATGGCCAAGATGTTCTCCGGTATCGCACCTGGGCTCGACATCAAGCCACTACTCAAGGAACTGCAGGACCGCGCAGCCGAAGAGCTCGATTATCTCGCTGAATCCCAGGCCCAACGTCAGTTCGCCGCTGCCTACGAGGGCGATAGCGAGTTCGTTGTCCCGCACGTGCTAGCGGCCTCGCCCACGGTGATCGTGAGCGAATGGCTCGAGGGATATTCGCTGGCCAAGGTCATCTCCGAAGGCAGCCAACAAGACCGCGACCGCTACGGCACCCTGTATCTGCGCTTCCTACTTTCGGGGCCATTGCGGGCCGGGCTGTTGCACGCAGATCCGCATCCAGGCAACTACCGCGTACTACCCGATGGCCGACTCGGCATCCTGGACTTCGGCGCAGTAGCCCGACTCCCCGATGGCCCACCCAAATCCATGGGCCAGCTCTTGCGGATCGCCACCCTGGGCAATGCCGAGGCCGTGGTCGAGGGGCTGCGCGCCGAGGGGTTCATCAAGCCAGACATCGACGTAGACCCACAAATGC
>CAIXFH010000110.1 GCA_903918645.1 uncultured Actinomycetes bacterium
AACTGAACTGAACTGAACTGCACTGCGCTGGACTGGCTTGAATTGGAACTGCCCACGGATCGAGTATCCGTGGGCAGTTCCGCGTTTGGGACGTTGTGAGGCAAACCGGTCACCACTACCCATGCGCGAAGGTAAGAAGTTGATCTAGCGCGCAACTTGGCGATGAGTGTGCCTAGCATGGGCAGAGATCTACTGCTCGGCGTCACGATTGGCTTGACGCGATGGGCTAACCCGGGGGGGACGAATGCTTGGCTTAGCACAATGCACAGTGGCTGGTTTGGACGTGGGGATGCACTTCCAGCGGTTCGTCTTTTCCAAGGAGCCGGCTCGGCTGCAGTGCGAGTTGCTCTCTCGCCCGTCGGGTGGGTTAGGTGTTGAGGACTTCCTCGCCGGCTTGAGCACCGACCAGCACCTTGACTTGTTGACCTTCCAACTCCAAGTCAAGGAACGCCTGGCCGCTGCCGTTGGCATGTCGACAACCATCAACATCCATAACAGCGTTGTCGAGTCAGTGGCCCACCGTGATCGGTTCCTTCAGATCGTGGCGGACTATCCGGCGCCAACTGTTTTCGAGTTCACCGAGACCTATCCGATGCCTCCGGTCGGAGTGTCCAATCGGTTGATGCGCGACCTGCGAGAACTCGGTCACCAATCCGCCCTGGATGACTTTGGCATTGGCCTTACGGGCATGTCGTTGTTGACCGATTACGACTTCGACGTTGTCAAGATCGATCGCACGCTGATCTGCGATATCGACACTCGGGTCGAGAAGTACAAAACCTTGCTCCTCGTGCGTCAGATTCTGACTGTGCTCGGTAAAGACCATGTCGTAGAGGGCGTTGAGAGCAAGGAAGTTCTGGAGATGTTGGCCGAAGCAGGTTTCAACACCTTTCAGGGGTTCCTATTCGACCGGCCATCCTCGGTTGAGAACCTGCTCACTGAGGCCAGAGAAATGGAGTCGGTGGCATGATCTATCCAATATCAATCGATGACGCTCGGCGGGTCGCGTTCCTGAACGAACTCGCGATCCTCGACACTCATCCAGATGCGTCCTTGGATCGAATCGTGCTGCAATGCAGAGATGTCTTCGACGTGGAAACCTGCTTGATCTCCTTGGTTGACAAGGACCGTCAGTGGTTCAAGAGTGTGGTGGGCCTTGACGTCTGCGAGACCGAACGCGATGTGGCCTTCTGCAATTTCACGATCCTCGGGGACGAGGTCTTCGAAGTGTGTGATGCATCGATACATCGTGACTTCTACGACAACGCTCTGGTCACCGGCCCGCCATACATCCGCTACTACGCCGGAGCCCCCATCGTCTATGACGGGATGGCCCTTGGCAGCATGTGCATCATCGATTCACATCCTCGAGAACCACTCACGAATATCCAGCGGACTGTCCTTACGCGCTTCGCTGAGATGGTGGCCCGCGAGATTCGCGTGCAGCGCCTACTCCGCGAATCGGTCGCTCGGGTGGTCTCGCTCTCGGCAATGGCCAGCGCTGGCTAACCACCCCAGCGGGCGCGCCACCCGCCGTCTATTCGGCTGCTCGTTCGATGGGCGAGTTATGCGCGATTCCATGCACGTGCCTACGGGCATGCGCGATGGCGTCGGGTGTCGAAGGGAACACGTGTAACTCATGTGCCAACTCGGCGTACACCCCGAGCCTGCTGAGCACCTGCTCGTGCTGCGGCCGCACGCCTGAAAGTAGGACAGTGACGCCGCGTGATTCGAGACCGGCGATTGTGTCGGCTAGGACGGCTGCGCCGGTTGCGTCGAGAGCAGCAACTCTCGACATTCGCAGGATCACCACTTGGACGTTGGAGACATCTGAGAGATCGAGCAGAAAGGTATGCGCTGCACCGAAGAACAGTGACCCTTCGAGCCGATAGGCGACGATGTTCTCGGCAAGCAGCGCAGCCTCTGCGGCGTCATCGACTTCGCTTGCGTGATCGATGTGTTCGACGTCCAGGCTAGTGGCGCGAACCACCTGCTGGAGAGCGAAAAAGCCGGCTAGGACAAGTCCGAGTACGACGGCTGTGACGAGATCAAGGACGACGGTCGCCGCAGCAGTGAGGATCAGTACAGCGGCATCGCCGCGGGTCGAGCGCAGGAGCGCATGGACATTCGAGGCCTCTGCCATGAGGAAGGCAGTGGCGAGTAGCACGCCAGCAAGTGCTGCAAGGGGTATGCGAGCTACCACTGGGGCGAGTGCCATGACCACAACGAGCAGCACGATGGCGTGAGTGAGTGCGGAAAGCCGCGAGCGGGCCCCCGAACGCACATTCACTGCGGTGCGAGCGATCGCGGCTGTGGCTGGGATTCCACCGAAGAATGGCACGACGAGATTTGCTAGCCCCTGTCCGAAGAGTTCCTTATCGGCGTTGTGATGCTCGTCGACACTCATGCCGTCGGCGACCGTTGCGGAGAGCAGACTTTCAAGTGCCCCGAGAGCAGCTACCGCCACCGCCGGAAAAATGAGATTCGACAGTGAAGACCACTCGATGTGTGGCAGGGCCGGTGCCGGCAGGCCAGCCGGAATCGCACCGATAACAGGAACGGCAAGGTGGAATGCGGCGACGCCGATCGCCGCAAAGATAACGGCAGCAAGGGATACCGGCCACGTCGGTCGCCAACGAACCGCGAGAAGCATCGTTCCAGCAACGGCGAGTGCGATCAGGGGCTCGGCCCACTGTGGATGCGCGAGCCAGGCGCCGCCTGCGCTGATGGCGACTAGGGCCACCTTGTCTCCTGTGCCAGCAACTCCTAGCGCGGACGGAACTTGCTGAAGTGCGATGACCAGTGCGATCCCGATCGTGAAGCCTTCGACCACCGGCAGAGGCAAGTAACGCATGTAGCGTCCCGCCCCCGACCATGCGAGACCTAGGAGGATCAAGCCGGCAAGAAGGCCGACTACCAAGACCACTGAGCCGCCGAATTTGGCGACGATGGGAACGAGCACGACTGTCATTGCTCCGGTAGGTCCGGACACCTGAAGGTTGCTGCCGCCGAATGTTGCCGCGACCGCCCCAGCAATTACTGCCGTGACAATTCCGGCGCCTGCCCCGAGCCCGGACGTGATCCCGAATGCCAAGGCAAGGGGCAGTGCGACGATCGCCACCGTGATGCCGGCAATGAGATCGCGTTTAGGATCACGTCGAATCGTGGCGAGTTCGGCTCGGCCGGGTAGTAAGTAGATGAAGCGCGACCACGCCCGCTCGGCCCGCATCCGCGGAGCGAGTTCGAGGCGCTGTAGCAAGCTCATCCGCTGGCTTTTAGGTCTTCGCGGAGTTGATCCTGGTCGTCGATGAGGTGCCTCAGAATGACGCGAGCTGCGAGAAGCAGATCGCGTACCTCGGGCCGATTGACGCTGTAGACGACGTCACCGGACTCACGACGCTGCATGACGAGTCCGGCGCGACGTAGTACTGCCAACTGCTGTGAGAGATTGCTTGCCTCGATGTCGATTGCGAGGAGCAACTCGTACACGGCGTGGTCGCGCTCAGCCAGCAGCTCGAGAATGCGGATCCGAGCGGGGTGTCCGAGCGTGCGGAAGAACTCAGCCTTTGCTTGGTACAGCGGGATAGCCATGTGAACCTTCTCGTTAGAGCACCATCTTTACACATGAAGAAGTATTCAACTAGCCGCAGCTTGCGTGTGCCGACGTTCACTACGACAGAGGAAGGCAACTCGGCATACATGCGATGCCACCCTGATGGCAGTACCTGGAACTACTGCTCAAACTCGGCTTCAGAGCACTGAACCACGTCGGATCACTCAACTAGACGAGGGCGATGCCGAGGCCGCCGTCGATGCCATCCGCGCGAGCGATCACTCCATACTCTGCTCTGATGTCGGACAGTTGCCGATGGGCGATGGCGAGATGGTCGATGTGGCTGAAGTCTTTCGTCGTTGCAGCTCCGCGTTCAAGCGCTTCACCGAACATGTCGGCAGCTCCAGGTAAGTGCATGGCGCCTTGTCCTTGCGAATCTGGGTAGATATCGCCACTGTGAGGAATGAACTGCGACGTCGAGCCGTGCCTAAGAAGCCCGGCCTCATGAATCAACATATTCGCCAAGAACGCCATCCAGTTGGCGTCAGTGTCACTCATCGCAAGCTTGAACGCTCCGAGTGAAATCTCGCCTGGACCTGTTGGCTCGTAGCCGGCGATCACATGGTTCATATCGTGACTGACGTAATACGCAGGTTCCGGTGTGTGCGGGCCCGGAATGTGAAATCCGTGTCGCTCATAGAACGCTAAGAAGGCCCAACCCAGTGTCCCTTCTGGCATTGCGCTCAGGGCCTCTAGCTCGGGCAGGATTTCTCCCGACCCACTTGGTGGGGCCACTGCTTCCGAGAGTAGGGGGATGTAGCGGTCGTACGAACGGATAAAGTCCGCGCTCGCCTCTTCGGCTGACTTACTGATCCACGAATGCAACACATCAAGCTCATCACCGTGAATGTCTAGTGCGGCGGCAAAACTTTGCAACCGTGCGACCTGTTCAGGGACATTAGGGTGCCGGCAGAAGGACACGACAATTGCGAGCTGAACGAACCGACGACGGATGGACGGATCGGCCACTGCCGCTGCGATCACGCTGGGCTCTGCAGCCTCGCAGATCGTGGGATCTAGCCGCCATAGATGCAAGGCAATCGAGTTGATCACAACTAACTGCTCGTCAGTGGGGCCACCGTCAACTTCGGCGACACCCAGAAGTCCGGCAACGAGGACGGGGGCCAGCTCTGGCGGAGCAACTATCGACACGGAGCGGACCGTAACAGGAGGTCTTCGCGCTCACGTTTGTGCTCGAAGGCAACTAGCGCCCGGTGCGACGCGGATCAGTCGGATGCGCAGGCACGTGGGTACAGCTGCGACGTCGGGCACAATGCGGAGGTGTCATCAGATGTTTCAGCCGACGTGCCAGCCGACGTGCCAACGGGCGCGTCGTCGGCCGTGCGCAAGGTCCTTTTGGGCACGGTCACATTCGATCTCAGCAAGGTGTCGTGGCGCCGTTCAGTGATTGCAACTTTGGTCACGGTGGTTGTACTAGTCATTTGTATGTCGAACGGGCGACCAGCCCATGCGGTGCCGCTGGTGCTTGGCGCGCTCTTCGTGCCGCTGGCCGGATCGGGTGAACCGCGCCCCCGACGAATCATCACTCAGGCATGGACGCTGGCCTGGCTGATGCTAGGAACGCTTTTAGGCGCCTTGGTTGTCGACGGTCGAATCGTCGTCGTCACGATCGGCATTCTGATCACCGGATTGTTGGCTTTCGCAGGCGGTTTCGCGGGTGCCGCGGGCCGTAACTCGCGGCTTTCGGGGATGCTCCTGCTGGTCACGTTTGCCATCTTCATGGGCAGCCCCGACACACCACTTCTTGCGGTCCAGACCTGTGCTTTGTTAGGGCTTGGCGGACTCATCGCCCTAGTGATTGACAATCTCTTGGACCTCATGACGTCGCGATCACACGAGTCCGTGTGGGTGCTCGAACCGCTATCGATGCGAGAGCGACTCCGCTCGCATCCGCACTCTCGCGATGACTACGTCCGACATGGTGTCCGGCTGGCCGGCGCGATGATGGTGGGCACCGCCTTGTCTCAGGCACTGCCTTGGCCACATCAATACTGGATTCCGATGACGGTCGCCTGGGTTTCCATGCCGAACAGCGACGGCACGGTCAACCGCGTTGCTGCCAGAGTGGCTGGCACGTTCGCTGGTGTGGCTCTGGTTGAGATTGTCTTTACATTCGTGCCGGTCTCCCATGTGATGATTGCCGGCCTCTTGGGAGCCGGGGCGCTCCTGGTCTTTGCCTTCATTACGGCGAATTACGCCTCGGCAGTAGCCGGTGTCACGGTGCTGGTCATGGCGTTGTTCGCAGCGATCGGTGATCCGGTCACGTCCACGCTGCCGTATCGAGTGATCGACACACTCATCGCTGCGGCCCTCGTCGTTGCATTTGCGGCGCTATGGCCGTCGGCCAAATCGCAATCCTGATTTCGCTTGTATCTGTTTTCGCAATCAGCACAACGCTTTACGCGGATCCGGGCCCAGAACTCGCCCCGATAGCCCTGCGCTGCAGCGTGCGCCCTATCGCTCGCACTGACTCATCGACTCCCCAGACAACCACGGCAAAGAGCGGCAGGACTCCCAAGGCCGCCACCGGGGGTAGCGCCATCCCGAGCGCCGGCGCGAGGCCGGGCAGCGTGACGATGGCAGCGGAGAATACGAGCTCGAATGCAATTCCCCACAGCAACAGCGGGTTGCTGAAGACTCCGATCGACAGGAGCGACGAGCTTTCGGTTCGCGCTGCGAACGCTGTGCCTACTTGGCAGGCGACGATGCCGAGGAACGTCATGGTTGTCGCCTGCAGGTAGGTGTGATGCAGGGGGCTCCCGTCGCCGACTTCGGCGCCGAGGGTCCATCCCCCCTGGTGTAGCACCCAGAAGAATCCGCCGACCACCAAGGCGGCCGACACACCTCCGAGGGTCAGCCAGGCGCGGATGAGCAGCGCGCCTCGAATGAGTCGTTCCTCGCTCGGCCGAGGTGGACGTGACATGAGACCGGGCTCGGCAGGCTCGCGTCCTAACGCGAGCGCGGGCAGTGTCTCAGTGCCGATGTCGATGGCAAGGATCTGAATCACCGTGATAGGCAAGGGAACTCGGCCGCCGGACAAAGCGAAGATGAGAAACGGAATCACCTCCGGAGTCGCGTGCGCGAATATGTAGAGAATGAACTTTCTGACGTTGTCGTACACCCGGCGTCCCGCTTGCACCGCGTCGACAATCGTCTTGAAGTCGTCGTCGGTGAGCACCATCGTCGCTGCCTCGCGCGCGACGTCTGTGCCCTTGAGCCCCATTGCGACGCCGATGTCAGCGCGTCGCAATGCTGGTGCATCGTTCACTCCGTCACCGGTCATCGCGAC
>CAIXFH010000111.1 GCA_903918645.1 uncultured Actinomycetes bacterium
ACGATCAAGCAGAACGTGCGATCAACCAGAACGTGCGATCAAACAGGCGAGCGGTCACACCCAGCAGGCGGGCTACTCACCATCTAACTACGGCCCTGACTAGGGCCCTAACTACTGCCGAAAACAGCCAAAACAAGCTTGGCGAAGACCAGATCGAGCACGGCGACGATCGCAGCGACCACCACGACGAAGGTGATGACGACCACCGTGTACGTGAGAAGTTCCTTGCGGGTCGGCCAGATCACCTTGCGAAGTTCGGCGATGACCTGTCGATAGAACAGGGAAATCCGCGCGAACAGGCCTGGCCGCTCCCCACCGTTGGAGCGATCAGGTACTGAGGTATCGACGATGTCGCTCACGCGTCCTCGCTTACCTTCTTAAGCGACGCCGGAGCGCCGCAGACATGTCGGGTCGACCGGACGGTCGCCCCGGATCCCAACCCGGAGGCTGGGGTCGAGCAGGGCCGGAGGGACTTGAACCCCCAACCGCCGGTTTTGGAGACCGGTGCTCTACCAATTGAGCTACGACCCTTCGGGGCGCCCGCCACACATATACAAACCCAAGTTCTGGGCATGCTTACGCAGGGGGTGGACGTCCACCAGGAGGTCCGAGCATAGGGGACGAAGGCGCGCCGACCCAAACTCAACGGTTCTACCTTCACCCGACCCCGCTCGCGTCGAGGCTATGCGCGAGGATGTGGACATGAGTGCGCAGCCCACACCCTTGACCCGTCCACGCATCTCGGCCCGGATCGGTGCGATCGCCGAATCAGCCACCTTGGCGGTCGACGCCAAGGCCAAGGCACTCAAGGCCGCAGGACGTCCGGTCATCGGATTCGGGGCAGGCGAGCCCGACTTCCCGACCCCCGGTTACATCGTCGATGCCGCTATCGCGGCCTGCAGAGAGATCAAGTGGCACCGCTACACGCCCGTCGGCGGACTCCCCGAACTCAAGGAGGCCATCGCGACCAAGACCCTGCGTGACTCTGGCTTCGCAGTGTCGCCCGGCCAGGTGCTTGTCACCAACGGCGGTAAGCAGGCTCTGT
Source organism: uncultured Actinomycetes bacterium (assembly GCA_903918645.1). GTDB lineage: Bacteria > Actinomycetota > Actinomycetes > S36-B12 > CAIYMF01 > Longivirga. The sequence continues at coordinate 1,046 of CAIXFH010000111.1, forward strand.
ACAACGCTTTCGCGACCCTGCTCGACCCAGGTGACGAAGCCTTGCTGCCGGCCCCCTTCTGGACCACATACCCCGAATCGATCCAGTTAGCCGGTGGTGTGCCCGTCATCCTGATGACCGATGAGACCACTGGCTACCGAGTCTCAATCGAGCAGCTCGAGGCCGCCTACACCCCCCGGACGAAGTTGCTGGTGTTCGTCTCCCCGTCCAACCCCACCGGGGCCGTGTACTCGCCGGCCGAGGTCGAGGCAATCGGCCGCTGGGCCCTCGAGCGCGGAATCTGGGTGGTCACCGACGAGATCTATGAGCACTTGGTCTACGGCGAAGCCCGCTTCGCCTCAATGCCAACACTCGTACCCGAGTTGGCCAACCAGTGCATCGTCATCAACGGCGTGGCCAAGACCTACTCCATGACCGGCTGGCGGGTGGGCTGGATGATCGGCCCGGCCGACGTCGTCAAAGCCGCCACCAACCTGCAGTCGCACGCAACCTCGAACGTCGCAAACGTCTCACAAATCGCGGCACTGGCGGCAGTCTCGGGTGACCTCGCAGCCGTCGCCACAATGCGCGAAGCGTTCGATCGTCGGCGCCACGCCATCACCTCAATCCTTTCGGGCATCGACGGCATCACCTGCCCACTACCCGAAGGCGCGTTCTACGTGTACCCATCGGTGAAGGGGGTGCTGGGTCGCACGATTCGGGGTCGGGTAGCCACCTCGTCGGCCGAGCTCGCTGCGATCATCCTCGACGAGGCTGAAGTCGCGGTCGTTCCTGGAGAGGCGTTCGGCACACCCGGCTACCTGCGGCTGTCTTACGCGCTCAGCGACAACGACCTACACGAAGGTGCCACTCGCATCGCGCGGCTGCTCGGCGAGAGCGGCTGACCCAAGTCAGCGCTGGTCACAGCGAGCAGTTGACCAGCATCGGCTCAGGATCGAGCGTGATCCCGAACCGCATCTGCACACCATCGCGAATCTCACGGGCCAGCGCGACGATCTCACTGGTCGTGGCACCGCCACGATTGGTGATCGCCAGCGAATGCTTGCTGGAAAGCTGGGCCAAGCCGGTGCCGTATCCCCGAGCGAATCCGGCATGTTCGATCAGCCATGCCGCACTGGTCTTGGTCTTGCCATCGTCGGCAGGGTAACGCGGGGCGTCTGCCGGTAACCCTTGCGCCGCAAGGGAATCGAGAAGCGGATTGGTGAAGAACGATCCGGCGCTCCAGGTGTCGTGATCTGCTTGGTCGAGAACCATTCCCTTGCGGCCACGGAGTTCGAGGACTGCTGCACGAACGTCAGCGATGGGGACCCGCGATAAGGGTCCAACTGCAAGTTGGCCTGTGAGTTCGGCGTAGGAAATGGGGTCTGAGATCGACGAAGGCCGCAGTTGGAAGGTCACCTCAAGGATCGCGTACCGGTCAGGTTCGGCCTTGAAGCGACTTGTGCGATAGCCGAATCCACACTCGTCCGCGGTGAACGTTCGCTGGACCTGCGCCTCGCGGTCCCACGTGCGCACCCTGGCGATGACGTCCGATACCTGCTGGCCGTAGGCACCGACATTCTGGATCGGGGTTGCGCCGACAGAGCCCGGAATCCCCGACAGGGCTTCAATGCCCAGCCAGCCTGACCCAACGGCCAGCGCCACCACCTGGTCCCATGACTCGCCCGCTGCAACAGTGAGCCACGCGCCGCCACACGAATCGGCCTCGACCTGGATGCCCGACGTGCGGACTAGGACAACGCGGCCGGGATAGCCCGAATCGCCGACCACAAGGTTGCTCCCACCTGCTACCACAAGGGCGGGCGGGGAATCGTCGTCGGCAGGATCAAGTGCACTGAGCAGCGTGGCCTCATCATCGGCCACGACCAACTCGGTCACCGGCCCACCAACCCGCAGGGTGGTCAACTGCGCAAAGGTCGTGGGCGCGCTGATGGGAGCTGCACTGGGATCGGACAAGGTCACACGCGCAGCCTAGATCGCCTCAGGCAAGTCGGACGACGGCCTGCGCCTTACCGAGCACGGTGGCGTCGAGGCACTTAGCGGTGATATCGACCCGTACCGTGCCGTCATCGCGCTTCTCGCCAACTACAGCAGTGATCTGCAGCGTGGCACCGTCATCATCGTTGGGGACCACAACGGGGCGGGTGAAGCGCACGCCGTACTCGAGCACCGCACCCGGATCCACTGCCCAGTCCGTGACGATGCGTCCGGCACTAGCCATCGTGAGCATCCCGTGGGCGATGATGTCGGGGAGCCCGACAGCTACCGCGAAACTCTCGTTCCAGTGGATGGGGTTGAAGTCGCCAGAGGCGCCCGCGTACTTCACGAGGTCGACGCGGCGCAGTTGCACTGTGAGTTCGGGCAGCACGGTACCGACTTCGACGTCAGCCCAGGTGATGGATGCGGTCATGATTGCTCCCCTGCAGGACCCCGAGCCACGGTGACGGACCATGCAGTGACAACTAGCTCACCGTCGTGGGCAAAGACCTCAGCCCGAGTGGTGACCATGTCGTTGCCAGCAGCAACACGCAGGTTCTCAATAGTGGTGACCACCGCGAGCCGGTCGCCAACAATGATTGGGCGGGCATAGGTGAACCGCTGCTCACCATGCACTACACGGCTGTAGTCGACTCCGAGCTCGGGATCGAACATCGCAATGGATGCTGCCCGGAAAGTCACCAGAATCGCGAAGGTAGGCGGCGCGATGAGATCGCGGTAACCGAGGGCTTGGGCCGCTGCTACATCATGAAAGGCCGGGTTGAAATCGCCTATTGCAGTAGCGAATTCGCGGATCTTCTCTCGACCGACCTCGTATGGCGACGTGATGGGGTAGACCTTGCCGATTAGAGCCAGATTGATTGACACAGGTCACATCCCACCAAGTTGGCCGCCGGTGACCGGGATCGTGACACCCGACACGAAGTCAGCATCGCTCGAGACCAGGAAGGCGTGCACATTAGCGATGTCTTCGGCTTCACCGAGACGACCGAGCGAGATCAGTGCAAGTGAATCGGCCCGAAGTTGCTCGGGGATTCCATAGGTGTCGCCCTCGCTCTTCGCCGCGGTGAGCCGGGTTTCAATGAAGCCGGGCGCCACCGCATTGACGTTGATGCCGAATGGGCCAAGTTCGCGGGCCAAAGTCTTAGTGACCGCGACGAGTGCGCCCTTCGCGGCGGTGTAATTGAACTGCCCCGGGTTACCCATCAACGCGGCTACCGACGAGGTGAACACGATCTTGCGGTTGTAGCTCGGGCGCCCGTTCGCAGCGATCTCGGCCTTGGCAACCTCACGCATGTAGGGCATTGCCGCCAAGGTCGTGTGGTACGCCGTGCGAAGGTTGGCGTCGACAACGAAGTCGAAAAGCTCATCGGTTAGACCGTGGAACATCTTGTCTCGCGTGGTGCCGGCGTTATTGACCACAATGTCGAGTTTGCCGAACTCCTCGATAGTGGCCGCGACGAGCGTGTGGGCCTCGGAGAGGTCAACGGTATTGGCGACGAAGACCGCAGCCCTGCCACCTTCGGACTGGATCAGCGCCACGGTTTCAGCGGCTGGGTCGGCATCGATGTCGTTGACCACTACGGCAGCGCCATCGCGCGAGAGCCGCAGCGCCGTTGCGCGACCGATCCCGCGGGCCGCGCCAGTAACGATTGCCACTCGATCGTCGAGTCGTCCCATGGCAGATCCCTCCCTGAACACGCATGTGGACGATTCCGCATGCGCTGAGCGCGACGATAGCGCCCGGCAAAGCCGGCACTTCGGTGATGCGACGCATCTCACGGGCAACGGCCGCCCCGGATGGGACGGCCGTTGACGAAACTGGGTTCGACCCGAGGTCGAAGGTACTCTTAGCGAGTCGCCTTGTGCACTGTACCTAGCGGGTCTCTTTGTGCACCGTGTGCAGGTTGCACCTCGGGCAGTGCTTGTTGATCTCCAAGCGATCCGGGTCGTTACGCCGGTTCTTCTTGGTGATGTAGTTGCGTTCTTTGCACTCCTGGCAGGCCAGGGTGATCTTGGGGCGTACGTCGCTCTTGGCCACGGGAGTGCCTTCCTTATGCGGTGCTCGTACGTGCGAGTTGTTCGGGTTCGAACAGGTAGTGCGGTGTCGGGCTGTCGTGCGATGTAGCGGAGGCCGGACTTGAACCGGCGACACAGCGATTATGAGCCGCTTGCTCTACCAGGCTGAGCTACCCCGCCATCGGCCGTCGTAGTCCTGGAGGGGACTAATACGACCTTTGAACCGAGCCCCCATACGGAATCGAACCGTAGACCTTCTCCTTACCATGGAGACGCTCTACCTACTGAGCTAAGGGGGCTCGCCGCTGCCTCCGGAGAGGCGTTA
>CAIXFH010000112.1 GCA_903918645.1 uncultured Actinomycetes bacterium
CACCACATGCTGAAGGCGCCGACCCACAAGGGGTCAGCGCCTTCAGACTGCGTAGATCAGGTGTTCTGCGGGAAGCCCAAGTTGAGGCCGCCATGGCTTGGGTCGAGCCAGCGCGAGGTAACTACCTTGCCGCGAGTGAAGAAGTGCACGCCTTCAGTTCCGTGTGCATGGCTGTCACCGAAGAGCGAGGACTTCCACCCACCGAATGAGTAGTAGGCCATTGGCACCGGAATCGGAACGTTAACTCCGACCATGCCGACCTCAACCTCGTTCTGGAAGCGACGAGCAGCACCACCATCATTGGTGAAGATCGCCGTGCCGTTGCCGTACGGGTGGTCGTTGACCATGGTCAGCGCCTCGTCGTAGGAATCCACTCGCAACACCGAAAGGACCGGGCCGAAGATCTCATCGTTATAGATGCTCATGTCGGTGGTCACGTTGTCGAAAAGTGTTGGGCCTAGCCAGTAGCCGCCCGGATCCCCATCAGGCTGCACGTTACGACCATCAACAACCAGGGTTGCACCAGCCTCGACTCCTGCGTCGACGTAAGAGGCAACCTTGTCGCGGTGCTGCAACGTCACCAGCGGGCCCATGTCGCAACCACGACGGCCATCGCCAGTCCGCAACGTCGCAACTCTCTCAGAGATCTTCGACACGAGTTCGTCTGCAATATCGCCCACGGCGACCAGGGCCGAGATCGCCATGCACCGTTCGCCAGCGGCACCGAAGCCAGCGTTGACAGCAGCGTCGGCAGCGAGGTTGAGATCAGCGTCGGGCAGCACCACCATGTGGTTCTTGGCGCCGCCGAGCGCCTGTACACGCTTGCCCGCAGCAGTCCCGCGCTCGTACACGTACTTCGCGATCGGCGTAGATCCGACGAACGAGATGCTCTTGACATCCTTGTGGTCGAGCAAAGCGTCGACCGCGACCTTGTCACCGTGCACGACGTTGAAGACGCCTTCGGGCAATCCGGACTCGGCCCACAGTTCGGCCATCCAGTTCGCAGCGGAGGGATCCTTCTCACTCGGCTTGATGATCACCGTGTTGCCAGCGGCGATCGCGACGGGGAAGAACCACATCGGCACCATCGCCGGGAAGTTGAATGGCGAGATGATGCCGACGACGCCGAGCGGCTGACGAATCGAGTACACGTCGACCTTGGTCGAGACGCCCTCGGAGTAGCCGCCCTTCATCAAGTGCGGGATGCCGCACGCGAACTCCACAACCTCAAGACCACGGTTCACTTCACCCAACGCATCGCTTAGGGTCTTGCCCTGCTCGGCGGTGATGATCGCGGCAACTTCCTCCTTGCGAGCATTGAGCAACTCGCGGAAAGAGAACAGTGCCTGGGCGCGACGCGAGAGCGATGCGTGACGCCATTCAGCGAACGCAGCCTTCGCCGCTGCGACTGCTTCGTCGACGATTTCAGTGGTCGCGAAGTCGACCCGGCCACTGATTGCGCCGGTGGCGGGGTCGTGCACGTCGGACGTGCGTTCGGCAACGGCGCCATGCGGCTTGCCGTTGATCCAGTGGGAAATGCGAATGGGCTCAGTCATACCTAGATTCTCTCGTGTGACATAGCAAAAACGCCAATCTCGGCGGGCAGACCAAGTAAGCCTTGGCTTGGCGGATACTGACTGGGAAAGCTGGTTTAGTTCGGGTCGCTGGGCCCCACGAACAGGTCCGACGAACTGGCCCAACGAACTGGCCCAACGAACTGGCCCAACGAACAGGCCCAACGAACAGGCCCAACGAACAGGCCCAACGAACAGGCCCAACGAACAGGCCCAACGAACTGGCCCAACGAACAGGGAGAGCTCGATCACCGGCCGAGCATCGCCCTACGCACAAATTGGGCGAAGATGGGTTTACCTTTCGGTGTTAGGTGCAACCCATCCTTGAACCAATCGGAATGGCCCGCCGAGTAGGTCTTCCAGTCTGCGACAACGACGTTGGGGTGCCTGAGCACGACCTGTCGAATGGTCACATTGCCTACCTTCGAGAATGCAAAACGAGCAGTCGAGTTAATGATCACGATTCGCACTCGATCACCCAGGGCAGACAGCGTCCTATCGAGGTATGCCTCCGACACTGGACCAGCGTCGCCAAGGTGCATGACCACCGCACGCCGCAACTGCCCACGACTGCGCGCGGCCAGCACCCTATCCATAATGAATCCAGGAGATCGGTTGTTGCCTGCGTCTACCTTGACGCCCGGCAGTTGTTTGCGGAGTACATCGACCGACCACAAACTGACTGAATCCCCAAACCACGAGATATCAGCGGTCTACAACGCAGTACCTGCAGGAAGCGGCCGATCCGCGGGGCTCACTCCTGCCGACAGACTGCCCAGTGGCCCGATTGCTGCCGCTGAAGCAACAGGTGTCTAGGTCTTTGTTGGGGAAGCGGAGGCCGCCGCAGGCTCCTTCGACGCCGAAGCCTTAGTCGGGCTGGGCGAGGAGGAAGGGGTCGGACTGGACGAGTTGGCAGGACTCGCGCTGGACGCTGCGTTGGAAGCGATCGGGGCAGCGATCGGCGTGACGTCCGGCGCGGCACTTGACTCAGTGTCGACTACATCGGTGAGTTGCCCCCCTGACTCCGCCATGGCCAAGCTAGCTTCAGACGGCGCGGTGACGAGCAGGCCCGACACAACTGCAGCAGCCACAACAGCAACCGCAGTCAGGGTGACCCCCCGAGCAGTTGGGGTAAGCCAGGCATCAACGAGCCCCGTCTGGCGTTGGGTATCGCGGCGAACCGCGATCCAACGACCAATGGCGCCATGGCGAATTGGCACTTCAACGAACCGGTAACTCAGCCCAGCAACGACAAGCACCAGTGCCACCCGCACCAGATCGACCCATACACCTTCCCATGGGATGTCGATTCCTGGACGAGTCACCACGAATATCGGCCAATGCCACAGGTAGATGCCGTAGGAACGCTCACCGATCCACCGCATCGGCGCGACGTCGAGAAGCCGACCCAATGGCGACCCAGGATGAGTCTCCGCGGCAACCACAAGTGCGAAGACGATCGCGATGAGTAAGAAGCCACCCTGATAGATCCAAGGCGTGTATTCGCTGACATTGAAAATGAACCAAGCTGCCGGGGCCAACAGCCCTATGCCCACAACCACCAAGAGAATTCGCGCACCCGCGGCGAGGTCCTTACGCAGCGATGACACCTTCCAAAAACTGGCCAGGGCTGCCCCCGCCATGACCGACATCGCATGTGTGTCGGTACCGAAGTAAGCCCTAGTCGGATCGGCATCGATCGGATAACCGCGAGTGGCCGAGAGGAATCCCATCCACAATGTCGACAGGACTGCGCCAAGCGCAGCCACGTGGAACACGAGCGCTCGACGCGAAACTCTGCGCCACATCGCGAGCAACAGTCGCCGCCAGAACGAGTGTGACTGCCAGCACGAGGAATAGGGCGGGCAGCAGCCGGCGTGCTCGACGAATGTAGAACGAGCGGAACTCGATTCGACCCGCGCGTTCTACCTCAGCGAGAAGCAATGTCGTGATGAGGAAACCACTGATGACGAAGAAAAGATCTACACCCAGAAATCCACCGGGAATGACATCCCAGCCGAGGTGATAAAACACCACGGCCGATACCGCGATCGCACGAAGGCCATCTAGCCCGTCGATGCGCCGCAAGGGCTGAGCGCGGTTTGCGTCACGAGGCGCGTCCTGACGATGAGCGACACGAACCAGAGAGAAAAAGTCAGCACCTCTGCCCCGACTACCCCGACTACCCCGAGCGTCAGAGCGTCAAGGTCGGCGGTGTGTCTCGGGTCAGGAGTCAAAGCCCAGACCAAAGCGGTCAAGGCTGCGAAGCCACAGATTGCGGCGGCCTCCGGATCGATCTGCCTGATCGAGCGACCAACGGGTCAGGTTGATACCCAGGGACCGCGCTGGCTCGGGTGGGAACGGCAGCGGCTTGCTGCGCACGAGGTCGAGTCGAGTGAGTTCCGTATCGCGACCGAACAGCAAATCGAGCATCACCTGCGCTCCGAACCGTGAAGCGCCGACCCCTAGGCCCGTGTATCCGGCGACGTAGGCGACCTTGCCCATATTGGCCGTTCCCCAGAAGGGGCTATACCGAGAACAAGTATCGATCGCGCCGCCCCAAGCGTGCGTGAACCGAATACCTTCCAGCGCTGGGAAGAACTCAATCAGGTGCTCAGCGAGTCGCGCGAAACTGGCCGGGTCGGTGTCATAGCGCGCGCCCACACCATTGTTTCGGTGGTAAACGGCGTCGTATCCACCCCACAGAATTCGGTTATCCGCGGTCAGTCGTGAGTAGTGAAACTGATTGCCCATATCCGAAACGCCCACTCGGCCAGACCAGCCCAGCTCAGCGAAGCGATCAGCCGGCAGTGGCTCAGTGACCACGACGTAGTCGTACACGGGCACGACATAGTTACGAATCCGAGCTAGCAGCGGAGGGAATGCGTTGGTGGCCAGGGCAACACGGCCAGCGCGAACACTTCCTTGAGCCGTAGTGAGTACCATCGCGGCACCGTCATCTCGCATGCCGGTAACCGGTGATTGCTCGAATATTCGCACCCCGAGTGCAAGTGCGGCGTCACGAAGACCCCAAGCTAGTTTGGCCGGATGCACCAAAGCAACGTCGGTGGTAGCCAATCCCCCGAGTGCCAGCGGAGTGTCAACGATCTGCCGAGTTTGATCTCGGTCGAGCACGCGGACATCTACTCCGTGTCCCTGGGCGACGCGCCCGTACTCGGCCAATCCCTCGACTTGGTAGGTCTCCGTGGCGATCGCGATGTCGCCCACCTGCTCGAACTCAGCATCAATGGAATACCGGATAAGGGTCTGCTCAAGTCCAGTGAGATTCTCGTGGCCGAGCCGCTCAAGGGTGTCAATCTCGTTCGGAAAGCGACTAAGCCCGTTTGCAAATCCGTGCGTGATCGACGGAGAGCAGAAACCACCATTGCGCCCACTGGCCGCCCACCCGACCCGCGCGCCCTCAAGGACTACGACGTCGAGCCCGGGATCGGCCTCTTTGGCCAGCAGTGCGGTCCAAAGCCCGCTGAACCCGGCGCCAACGATAGCAAGATCGGCAGTAGTCGCGGCCGTGAGCGCAACGCGTGCCTCCGGCCGGAGCGGGTGATCAAGCCAGAATGGCACGTGCACGGCATCGGACAACAAGGCAGTTGTCGAGGCTCGAGCCTCGCGTGAATAGGGCACCGGAATCTCCGAAACGGTTGACGAGAGAGGTGACGCCATCGGCCCGATGTCCGACAGCACATGAGCCAGCTAAACAAGCCGACCCTCACAGCTAGGCGATCTCCTGCATCCAGTGCAGAAAGTCGCAGCTCCCACCAATCCCTTCGGTGCCGCCCACTGGGCCGGCCAACTTGTCTTACCCGTTCATCCGAGCAGTTCCCCCTCGGCACGCGCCGTAGGAACTCGTTGGTGCCCCGCGCGATCACATGCAAGGAGCCGAGAACGAGCGAAGTGCCCAACCCGATAGTAACGGGCTAGAAGCCGATCATCCCGCCCAAGCTACTTCCCACCGCATCTGGCGCTGACGTTGTACGTGAACGTGAGCGACGCAGAACGAGCGCCACCGCTATGACGGCAACAGCGGTAAGGGCAAGCATGATCGTGGCAAGGGCGTTCACCGCTGGCGTGATACCAAAACGCACGGCCGAGTAGAGCACGATCGGCCAGGTGTTGGTCGTGCCGTTGGTGAATGCCGGCAGGACGTAGTCGTCGAACGAGAAAGTAAATGACAGCAAAGCCGAAGCCACGATCGCTGGCATCAGCCGCGGGAAGGTCACTTGGCGAAAGGTGGATACCGGCCCCGAACCAAGGTCGTAGGCGGCCTCCTCCAAGGTGTCGCCCATCCCGACGAACCGCGCCCGAATGACCAGCATCGCGAGTGACGCGTTGAACACCACCTGGCCGATGAGGATGGTCCAAAAACCCAACTGCGGGAAGAACGGAACATGATTGCGGAGTTGGACGAAGAAGATCAGTGACGCGACTGCAACCACAATCTCTGGCACCACCAACGTCAGGTAGACCAGCACATCGAACGGCGCTCTGATCTTGGTCTTCATTCGCGCGAGTGCCAGCGCCGCGCAAAGCCCGAGGCACGTAGCGATAATCGCTGCAAGCGCTGCAATTTCAGCGCTTGTGATAATCGCAGGCACGTAACTCGGATCGTGCAGCCCCGCACTGAACCAACACGTGGTGAACCCATTCCAGACCGAGACGTTTCCGATCTTGTCGGGTGGCAGCGCACACCAGTCGGTGCCTTGAAATCCAACGAGTGCAGCCTCAGACGGCTTGTTGAAGGCGAACAGGGCCATGACAGCGATCGGCAGATATAGGAAGACGAAGACCACTCCCGCCCATACGCTGAAGCCGGCCTTCGCACGGCTGACTCTAGGCACCGAAACGCTCTTCCTTTGTCGCGACCGCGATATAGATGACGACGAAGACGGACAGCGCGACCATCAGCATGATCGCCAGTGCGCTACCGAACGGCGGGTTCTGGGCGGTATTGAAGGTGTCACCGATCAGGTTGCCCACGAACTCGTACTTGCCGCCCGACAAAATCGCCGGAATCACGTACTCACCGGTCATCGGGATGAACACCAACAATGCTCCTGTGACAATGCCCGGAAGTGTGAGTCGGAACGTGATGTCCCAGAACGCGCGGAGTGGGCGGGCGGTGAGGTCGGTGGCCGCCTCGATCAGGGTCCAGTCCATTCGTTCGAGTGAGCCGAACACGGGCAGAACGAATAGTGGCAAGTAGTTATAGACCAAGCCGATACCCACAGCGATCGGCGTGTACATGATGTCGAGGCCAAAGGTCTTAGCCAGGAATCCCTGCGAGTCAAGGATGATCTTCAACGCATAGGTACGGATCAAGAACGACGTCCAGAACGGCACCATGATCAGCAGGACCGCAAGCAGTTTGTAGGTCGAGAGGTAGCGCGCCATCCAGTAGGCCACCGGGTAGCCAACCATGACGGTGAGAATCGTGCCGATCGCAGCCATCATCAAAGTGCGGAAGAAGATCGACAGGTACAGCGGGTCGAAGACTGCCTTGTACTGATCGAGGCTAAATCCATAGGTGATCTGGCTAAAGCCGGTCTGAGTGGCAAATGAGAATGCCACCAGGATTCCCAGGGCCCCGAGGAAGAAAATCACCTCGTACACCAGCGCCGGAAGGGCAAGCCACGTCGGATAACGCGGTTTGAAGGAGCGGCCGCGGCGCTTTACGCCGACGGCTTTCTCCTGTTTCGGCTCGCTCAGCAGTGTCATTACGAAGCCTTGAACTCCGTGTAAATCTTGGTGCGCTGCTGCACTACCTGCGGGCTCACATTCAAGATGTAGTGGTAGCCGTCGGTGTAGGAAGTCGGCACGTTGAACAACTGATCGTTCTTCATGTCGGCTGGAAGTTGGCTCAGCGCATCAGGAATGGGGATCGGGTAGCTGTGGTACTCCATCTCAGTGACCGCTGTCGTGGGGGTGAGCAGCCAGTTGATCCAGGTATGTGCCGCGACCGGGTGCGGCGCGGTGAGCGGAATGCACCAGTTGTCCGACCACACCTCGGAGGACCCAGTGGGCAACACCGCAGTGATATCGCCCTGAGCCTTGCGGCCCTGCACGATCCGGCGCACGTCGCCGTTCCAGCCCTGCCCCAGGATGATCTTCCCCGCAATCGCATCCTGGATGTAGTCAGCTGAGATCGTCGTTACCCCGGACCTGATCGAGAGCAGGAACGTACGAACTTGGTCGAAGTCGGCCTGACTTGTGGTGTTGGGATCGAGCCCAAGCGCCATCAATCCGAGCGGCACGAGTTCCTCAGCACCGTCGAGCAGGTTGGTACGTCCCTTGCTGACGTACTTGGGGAGTGCCATGTAGAAGTCGTGCATCGTCTTGAGGTCGTCGGTGACGATCTTGTTGTTGAAGTAGAACATCGTGACCCCAAAGTCCTTGATGACGCTGAACTCGCCGGTTGGGTCATAGGACGACTTGAGAAAGGAGGGCTCGAGGTACTTCAGGTTAGGCAGCAGAGTTTGATCGAGGGCCATGAGCTTGCCCTCCTGGATCAACTGCGCGACTGCGTTCTGGCTCGGCACGATGAGGTCATAGGTGGAGCCACCCGAATTGAGTTTCGCCAACAACTCGTCGTTACTCGAGTAGTAGGTCTCATGAGTCTTCGTCCCCGCAGCAGCCACTGGCCCAAGTTCAGCGAACAGTTTGTATGTCGACGGGTCGTCGTACTCAGACCAGTTGAAGATCTCGAGCATGTTCTCAACCGGCTTGCCCGCGAGTGAGCTGGACGGCGAGGCGCTAGCTGGGCCAGAACTCGCGCCACCCGTGGGCGTGGTGGAGGTCGAAGTGGAGCCACAGGCCGCAGCGAACAGCGCAAGGCCACCAAGGCTCAGCGCCTTTCGACGCGACATGGCCGAACCAGCTGCACGCTGAACCTCGCGGTGCAAGTAGTCCATCTTCGGCTTCATCTCGATCGGAGCCAGAATGTTGAGGTCGTCGGGACTTTGACTGTTCATGATTCCTCCGTTGACGCGTGCACTGCGGCTTCTTCCGATGGGGTGTACTGCTCAGCTTCAGCGGACGACTGCAGTGGAACGGTTTGCTCAAGCAAGAGCGGAGCCTTGTCGTCCCAACTCACGAGCACCTCATCGCCGGAATAGACGACGTCAAGTACCGGATTGGCGCTGGCCCTTTGCTCACGAACAATGATCCTCTGTCCGTTCGCGAGCGAGACACTGATCTGAATCTGATCGCCAAGGTACATCTTGCTAAGCACAGTGGCCTTAGCCGAGTTAGCCTGCTGCTCAGGGGATCCGGGCAGCGCGGTCATCCGCTCTGGACGAATACCAACCCTGACGCTGCTGCCTCGCGACGCGGCGCCATGGCCTCTGATCACCACACCACCGCCGGCATCAACGATGAACTGACCACCCACCTTTTCGGTGACCACACCACTGAGAAAGTTCATGTCGCCAATGAACTCCGCAACGAAGGATGTCCGCGGGTTGTCATAGATAACGCGTGGCTCATCCAATTGTTCGATGACACCGTTCGACATGACCGCCACCCGGTCTGACATCGACAGTGCTTCTTCTTGGTCGTGGGTGACGTAGATGAAAGTGATGCCGACCTGCTCTTGAATGCGCTTGAGTTCGACCTGCATCTCCTTGCGCAACTTCAGATCGAGCGCGCCCAGCGGCTCGTCGAGTAGCAGTACCTGTGGGTGCATCACCAAGGCGCGAGCCAGGGCGACGCGCTGTTGCTGACCGCCCGACAGCATTGAGGGCCGGTGATCCTGGCGCCCCGTGAGTTGCACCAACTCCAGCGCCTCGCCCGATAGGCGGATGCGCTCCGCCTTCCCGGTGCCGCGTTGCTTGAGCCCATAGGCCACGTTGTCGATCACGCTCATGTGCGGAAACAACGCATAGCTCTGGAAGACGGTATTGACGTTGCGACGATAGGGCGGCACTCCGACGGCGTCGGTGCCACCGATCAGTAGTTCACCTTCGTCCGGCTGCTCGAATCCGGCGATCATTCGCAGCGACGTGGTCTTGCCGCAACCCGATGGTCCGAGGAGTGAGAGGAACTCGCCCTTGTTGACCTGAAGGTCAACCCGATTCACCGCGACGAGCGGCCCAAACCTCTTGGTGATACCGCGGAACTCGACATCGAAAGCGACATCCCCTGGCGCTAAGGTCATGAGCTTCTCCCGGGGGCTAGGTGCTTCGATTCGGACGATACGCCAGTAAACAACGCAACAAGCACCTAACGGTCACCAAAGATCGTGCGGTGCCAGTCTTTTCGAGGCTCGCCCGTGATTTCGATAGACACGTGCTTCACCTGGGTGTACTCGTCGAAGGAGTACTGGCTCATGTCCTTTCCGAAGCCCGACGCCTTGTACCCACCATGAGGCATCTCGGAGATGATCGGAATGTGATCGTTGATCCACACGCAGCCGGCCTGGATTTCCCGGCTGGCCCGCATCGCACGCACCACATCACGCGACCACGCTGAGGCAGCGAGCCCGAATGGCGTGTCATTGGCCAGGGCCAAACCTTCGTCATCAGAATCAAACGGCAGCACAACGAGCACGGGTCCGAAGAGTTCTTCCTGCACGATCTCAGAGTTCTGTGCGGCGTCAACCACCAACGTGGGCTCGTAGTAGGAGCCCGCGGCCAACGCGCCGCCGGGGATGTTGCCGCCGACAACCACACGTGCCCCATAACCTCGCGCCCGATCCACGTACCCGGCTACGCGATCGCGCTGCGCACTCGACACGAGCGGCCCCTGATCGGTCGAGGGATCCAGCGGATCGCCGAGACGCACCGTGGCCATCAGGTCGGCAACACCTTGGACGAAGGCGTCGTAGATCGGACGTTGAACGTAGGCGCGCGTGGCGGCTGTGCAGTCCTGACCACTGTTGATCAGTGCGCCCGCGACAGCGCCTTGCACTGCCGCGTCGAGATCTGCGTCATCGAAGACGAGGAAGGGAGCCTTGCCACCAAGCTCGAGGTGAACTCGCTTCACGGTCTGCGAGGCAACCTCCATGATGCGCTGCCCCACTGGAGTGGAGCCGGTGAACGAGATCATCCGCACATCTGGGTGCGCCATCATCACTTCACCAGCGAGTCGACCGCGTCCGGTAAGAACGTTGACCACACCATTGGGGATGCCTGCTCGAGTGCAGTCCTCAGCCAACATCATGGCGGTCAGCGGAGTGAGCTCTGCCGGCTTGAGAACGATCGTGTTACCCGCGGCGATTGCCGGAAGGACCTTCCACACAGCCATCTGCAATGGGTAGTTCCATGGCGCAATCGAGGCGACGACACCGACAGGTTCACGACGAATCATCGAGGTGTGCAGCCCGTCGTACTCGCCCGCGGCCTTGCCCTCAAGATTGCGAGCGGCGCCCGCGTAGAACGAGACATTGTCGATGGAACCGGGCACATCAAACTCGCGGGTGAGTTTGATCGGCTTCCCGGCCTGGGCGGTTTCAACCTGTGCGTACTCTTCCGCGCGATCACTCATGACGGCTGCAAGCGAGTTAAGCGCTGCGGCCCGCTCGCCCGGAGTGGTTCTGCCCCAATCCTTTTGGGCCTTTGCCGCCGCAGCAACGGCCGCGTTCACGTCGTCAGCACTAGCTAGTTGCACTCGCTCAACAAGCTGGCCATTGGCTGGGTTGAGGACGTCGTGCTCAATGCCCGACGTGCCCGCTCTGCGTGCCCCATCGATGTACTGATCGCCTTGCTGCGACACCGTGATTCTCCTTGGTCGTTCAAAGTTGGCCATCGAGAAGTTCGTGGCTCTGACGTGACGACGACACATCATCGATAGCGATCATGTGCCGTCGTCACACCAATGGGTACGTCGAGTTGGTAAGTCGAGTTCGAAAGAGCAGAACTCGTCGAGCAAGTTGCTAGTCGAGCAAGAGTTAGTCGCGCAAGAGTTAGTCGAGCGAGGCCATCACGTGCTTGATGCGCGTGTAGTCCTCGAAGCCGTACATAGAGAGGTCCTTGCCGTAGCCCGAGTGCTTGAAGCCACCGTGCGGCATTTCGGCCACGAGCGGGATATGGGTGTTGATCCACACGCAACCGAAGTCCAACCGCTTGGCCATGCGCAACGCCCGGCCGATGTCGCGAGTCCACACAGATGACGCGAGTCCGTACTTGACGCCGTTGGCCCAACGAAGTGCTTCGTCCTCATCGCTGAACTTCTGCACGGTCATCACCGGGCCGAAGATCTCGTTCTGGATCATCTCGTCGTCCTGACGCAAACCGGACACGACGGTCGGCTCGATGAAGAACCCACGATCGCCTTGGCGCACCCCACCAGAGTGCACCGTGGCATGGTCCGGCGTGCGGCTCAAGAAGCCGAGCACTCGGTCGTGCTGGTTCATGTTGTTCACCGGCGGCACGAGCGCATCCTCGTCACCGGCTCCACCGTGATAGGTGGTCTTGAGATTCTTCGCCTGCTCGGTCAGCGCTGCGACGAAGTCGTCATAGACACGGGGTCCGGCGAGTACGCGGGTTGCAGCCGTACAGTCCTGTCCGGCATTGAAGTACCCAGCCACAGCTAGCCACTCGGCTGCGGCAGCGACATCAGCGTCGTCGAAAATGACCACTGCAGCCTTACCACCGAGTTCGAGGTGCACCCGCTTGACGTCGCGTGCAGCCGAGCCAGCAACCTCCATACCCGCGCGAACCGAGCCCGTAATGGCCACCATCTGCGGGGTCGGGTGCTCAACTAGAGCGCGACCGGTCTCGCGATCGCCGGTGACAACGTTGAACACGCCGGGAGGCAGCACCTCGCCGATCAGCTCAGCCATTCGCACTGTGGTGACTGGTGTGGTGTCACTTGGCTTGAGCACCACGGTGTTTCCGGCGGCGATCGCAGGCGCGTACTTCCACACAGCCATCATCATCGGGTAGTTCCACGGAGTCACCTGTCCGATGACACCGATGGGCTCACGTCGAATGATGGACGTGAAACCCTGCATGTACTCGCCCGCGCTGCGGCCCTCGAGGAGTCGAGCGGCACCTGCGAAGAAACGGATCTGGTCGATCATCGGCGGGATCTCTTCTGACATCGTCACCGCGAGCGGCTTGCCGGTGTTCTGCGACTCGAGTGCAACGAGCTCCTCGGCGTGTGCCTCGAAGATGTCGGCGATTGCCAACATCGCCTTCTGCCGCTCGGAGGGGGTGGTCTCGCGCCACGACTCGAAGGCGTTGGCAGCGGCTGAATAGGCGCGATCGATGTCCTCGACCGAAGAGATCGGCGCAGCACCGAACACCTCACCGGTAGAGGGGTCTACGAGATCGCTGGTCCGGCCATCAGCAGCCTCGACCGACTCGCCATTGATGTAGTTGCGCAGGGTGCGCTTCTCGCTCACGTGGTCTCCCAGGTGTAGGACGAACTGGTGGACAGTGACCGTCAGCGAAGCG
>CAIXFH010000113.1 GCA_903918645.1 uncultured Actinomycetes bacterium
AGTGGTGAGTTCAAGGGTCGTGGGGATCAGCGAGATGGTGAACGAGTCGCGAGCTGCCTCGACGACCGTAAGTGAGACTCCGTCGACGGTGATCGAGCCTTTCTCGACGACATAACGGCCGAGATCATCGGGCAATGAGATCCGCACGATCTCCCAGTGCTCACTGGGGCTGCGCGAGATGATCTGGCCAGTGCCGTCGACATGCCCCTGCACGAGGTGCCCGCCGAGCCGAGCGCTCAGCGTGACTGGCCGCTCGAGGTTGACGCGAGAGCCCGGCGAGAGAGCACCTAGACTCGAGCGCTGCAACGTCTCGTTCATCACATCTGCGGTGAACTCGTTGTCGCCGAACTCGACCACCGTGAGGCACACGCCATTCACCGCGATAGATGCGCCGTGCGTGGCATCGCTGGTAACGATCGGTCCGCGGATACGCAGCCGAGCCGCGTCCGACAACGGCTCGACGGCGACCACGCTCCCAAGCTCTTCGACTATTCCGGTGAACACCTAGTTCTCCTCGAGTGGTTGTTGTTCAGACTCGTCGCGACGGACGAGTGCATCGATGCGGATGTCGGTACCGACACGTACGACGTCGGTGATGTCGAGCCGTAGCGCAGCGGCGATCGACGTGATGCCAATATCGCCAAGAGCAGTGGGCCCCGAACCCAACAACGCCGGAGCCACGTACCAGCGAACGGCATCTACCACGTCGGCAGAGACGAACGCGGCCACAACGTTGGGGCCACCCTCCAGCATGACGTGCCGGACCCCACGTTCGTTGAGCTCATCAAGGATCTCGAGGGGGTCGTGCATCCGCAGGTGTAGCGTGGGCGCTGAGTCGTCGCGAACCCTTGCTGCGCTTGGGATATCGCGCATCCCGACGACGACTCGCAACGGCTGAGAAGGATAGGGGCTACCGTCGCTGGGGCCACGCGCGGACAGTTGCGGGTCGTCAGCGAGCACGGTGCCGATACCCACCACGACAGCGTCGACGCGCGAACGGAACTCGTGCACATCGGCTCGCGCCGGCGCTGAGGTGATCCAACGGCTGCTGCCGTCGGATGCGGCCACGCGGCCATCGAGTGTGGCGGCCGACTTCCAGGTGACGAACGGTCGATCATGAGTGACCGCGAAGGTCCACGCCTGGTTAAGCACCGCAGCGTCATCGGCAAGCACTCCCCCGATTACCTCAATTCCCGCCACGACCAACCGCTCGGCCCCGCCTGCCGCCAGCGGGTTCGGGTCAGTCTGCGCAAACACCACGCGCGAAATCCCAGCCGCGATGAGCGCATCTACGCACGGGCCTGTGCGCCCGGTGTGGTTACAAGGCTCAAGGGTGACAATCGCCGTTCCTCCACGAGCACGCTCGCCTGCGTTAGCCAATGCGTCAACCTCAGCGTGCGCAGTGCCCGCGCCTCGGTGCAAGCCTTCAGCTATGGGGGCCCCGGTGACATCGAGTAAGACCGCGCCAACGCGCGGGTTGGGACCGTAGGGAACGCCGTCGGAGGCAGCGAGTTCGAGGGCGCGGCGCATGGCGTCGACCTCTCGGTCGCTGACTGCGTTCACGGCACACTCCCACCATCGGGCCCAGCAGTAGGCCCGGCGGCGGGGTCGCGGAGGTGGCATGCGCGATAGAACGTCGGTGGATGTAACCACCGCAACGCTCGACCGCGCGCGTCTCCTCCCATCCGGACTCTCACCGTCGGCTCCAGATGACCACGGACAAGATCCATGGCTGACTAGATCAACCGGCCACTGGCTGTGGCCGGGTCGCGGGCTCTCACCGCCGGCTCGGAATTGCACCGACCCCGGGACGCGCGAGCATAAGCTCGTACATCGCGGAGTCTACTAGCCAGCAGCACTCGAGTTCGCGCTCACGGTCCCCCATTCGCACCCAGGGCTAGGGCCGAACACGGTCAGGCGGAGGGACCCCACCAGCTGATATCGGCGGCAGCCTGCGCCTGGGCCGCGAGCCGACGCACTGCCTCGGCAGGATCTGCTGCCCCGTACACGGCCGACCCAGCGACAAAGACATCGGCGCCTGCCTCGGCAACTCGCTCAATATTTTCAGCCGATACCCCACCGTCGACCTGGATCCAGAGGTCGAGATCGCGACCCCGGACGAGTTCGCGGGCGCGACGAATCTTGGGTAGCACGATGTCGATGAACTTCTGTCCGCCAAATCCTGGCTCGACAGTCATGAGGAGCAACATGTCGATCTCCGGAAGCATGTCGATGTAGGACTCAAGGCCGGTGGCTGGCCGCAGAGCAAGGCCAGCGCGAGCGCCAGCTGCGCGGATGTTGCGAGCCAGTAAAACCGGCGCGGCGGCGGCCTCCGCGTGGAAGGTCACTGACCCGGCGCCTGCCTCGGCATAGCCCGGAGCCCATCGGTCCGGGTCGGCGATCATCAGGTGGCAGTCGATGGGCGTGGTGACTGACGCGATCAGCGATTCGACGACCGGGAGCCCCAAGGTGAGGTTCGGTACGAAGTGGTTATCCATCACGTCGACGTGCAGCCAGTCGGCGGCGCCGGCCACCCGTTCACATTCCGACGCTAACCGGGCGAAATCGGCCGAAAGGATGCTGGGTGAGATCTGAACCGTCATGGGGCACAGGCTAGCCATCGACAGGACATGGGCTGCACTAGGCGCACCGAAACAACAATTCGTGTTGCAACAGATGTGGCGGACTGTCAATATTTGAGCCAATGCAAGGGCAACGGGGCCTTGCAGCCACATCGCGGGGGCGATAGTGCAAGCCGACGAAGCACCAGCCAACGACTCGGCAACTCCAGTGCCAGCCGCGCGACTGCCAGCCTCGCCAGTGCCAGCCTCGCGCCGCATACCCAGTACGCCAACCCGTCACAAGCTCGCATGGGTAGCAGTGCCCACGGTGACTTCGATAGTTGCCCTGGGCGGCATAGTCCTTTACCCCGAACGCTTTCTGGCGACGAGCCCGCGAATGCTGGCTACGGTGTCGGCCCTCGTGCTCGTGGCAATCGTGGTCAGCGCGCTGCTAGCCGCGAGAGCTATGAGGCGCGAATCCGTGCGAGCTGATGCGTCCGCACAACTGGCCGAGCACGCCGCGGCCGAACTGCGGAGACACAGCGCCGAGCTCGAGAGTCGGGTCGAGGAGCGCACGCGCGAGGTCCTTTCCGCGCTCACACAACGAGACGAGTTGGTCTCGCGCCTTGCCGCGCTGTCCGTTCGCGACCCTCTGACCGGGCTCCACAACCGGCGCTTCTCCAATGAGGAGTTGCCGTCCCTGATCGCCGGAGCCGAGAGATACCAACGGCCGCTGTCTTTGGCCATCGCCGACCTCGACTGGTTCAAGAACGTGAACGATAACTTCTCATACTCCATCGGCGACGAAGTACTGCGACGCTTCGCCAACATCTTGACCGATGGAGCGCGTCGTTCGGATCGGGTCTCACGCTATGGCGGCGAGGAGTTCCTCATCGTCATGCCCGAGACGTCGGTCGAAGACGCCGTGGTGCTCTGCCAGCGCGTCTGCGACGCCGTCCGAGATCACCCCTGGGAGGAGGTCGCCTCCGGCCTCAAGGTCACAGTGAGCATCGGGGTCGCCGACTCGTTGCACCATCCAGGGTTGGTGAACCTGATTGCCGCAGCCGACGAAGCGATCCACCGAGCCAAAACCAATGGACGCGATCAGGTGGCCACGACCCCACCGCGAGTGTGGGCCGGACTCCCCGGCCAGCAGGTCGGCTGAGGAGCCTCGGGAGCCTCAGAATCACGGCCCGGCGCGGCTGGCGCCCACTTGATGACTGACAGCCGCTATCGGACGCGGCGCAGCAGTGCCAGATACATTCCGTCGGTTCCGTGAATGTGCGGCCAGAGTCGAATGTCTGGGCCGAAACCGAGGTCGGCCAGTTCGGGTAGGAGCGGCCGGGCATCAATACGTTCGACCAGACCATCGCCCATCGCATCGTCGACCACCATCTCGGTCTCGGCCAGATGCGGCGAGCAAGTGACATAGCCGACCACACCGCCGATACGTACGGCATCGATTGCCGACGCCAAGAGTTGGCGCTGCAGGCTCGCCAACTCAGACACATCAGCCTGGGTACGACGCCACCTAGCCTCGGGGCGTCGACGCAGCACGCCCAAACCGGTGCACGGTGCGTCGAGTAGAACGCGGTCGAAAGTACCGGGAAGCCAAGGCCCTTGAGTGCCATCTGCGGCGATAGTCAGGCGCGATCCCGGTGCTCCGTCGAGAGCCTGCGCGACGAGTTGGGCTCGATGCGGCGCACGGTCTGCAGCAAGTAGCGCCGCGCCGCGTTCGTAGGCGAGGCCGGCCAGCAGCGCTGCCTTACCGCCAGGCCCGGCGGCCATGTCGAGCCAAAGTCGGTCACTCCCCGACACAGGAACCCGCGCGAGGGCCAAAGTCACCAGTTGGCTGCCTTCGTCTTGCACTCCCACATCGCCACTGCGCACCTCGGCGATATCACCGGGAGCGCCGGACTCCAAGACGGCTGCGTAGGGCGACCAACGCCCCGGACGCGCCCCGGGAAGGTCGAGGAGGTCGTCAACCCGGCTTCGACCTGGCCGGGCGACCAAGGTGACCTCACCGGGCTCATTGTTGATGACGAGCAGGTCTTCGATCTCGGCCCACGACACCGGCTGATCCGGGGTTGCCCTGCGCCATGACGTCAACGAGTCGAACAGCGCCTGCACGATCCAGCGCGGATGGGACTGCGCGACCGCTAAGTGGCCGATCGGGTCTTGCGCCGCTACCGGAGCGACCTCCGCGACCCAGGTATCGAGATCTCGCTCGCCGACCCGACGAAGAACAGCATTGACGAAGCCGGCACGCGATTCCCCACCGACGAGGCGAGCAAGCTGCACGTTTTCGCCCACGGCCGCGTGCGGCGGAGTACGCAGGAACAGGAGCTGATGCGCGCCAAGCCGCAGAACGTCAAGGACATTCGCGTCCATCTGCTCGAGCGGTCGGTCAGAACACGCCGCGATGACGGCATCGAGGAAGCCTCGCCAGCGCAACGTGCCATACGCAATCGCGGTCGCGAAAGCGGCGTCGCGACCGTGCAGATCGGCGTCGGCAATGATCTTGGGGGCCGCGAGGTTGGCGTAAGCGGAGTCGCGGTCGACAGCGCGCAGCACGTCGTAGGCAGCCAGCCTGGACGGGTCTACCGGACGGCGGTCGGGTCGCCACTGTACGGGGCGGTTGGGACGTCGGGGCTCACTCATGCGCCTAGGACCTCGCTTGCGACGGGACGGGCACCGCGCGCCCAGTCGGCAGCGGCCATCGACTTCTTGCCGGACGGCCGAACATCGCCCAAAACGACTGCTGCTGTTGCGGTTCCGACCAGTACGCGGGACTTCTCAACTGACAACTCACCAGGTGCGAGTCCAGAATCGCCGAGGCTGATCCGCACGGGGCCAAGGCCGAGTCGCTGACCTTGTGAGGTAGTCCAAGCACCAGGCTCAGGGGTGCAGGCGCGAACCTGTCGATCAACGCCAATTGCCGGCTGCGTCCAGTCGATCTTCGCGTCAGTGACACTGATCTTGGGGGCCGCGCTGACCCCATCAGTAGTCTGTGACACCGCAACCAGGGCGCCAGCCGCGATGCCATCCATGGTCGCGATGAGCAGGCCCGCCCCGGATTCGGAGAGTCGATCCAGCAATTCACCGCCCGTGTCAGCCGGCCTGACCGACTCGGTGACGACCCCGAAGATCGGGCCGGTGTCGAGCCCTTCGTCGAGCCGGAAGGTAGTTGCGCCAGTGACGTCGTCGCCGTGCCAGATCGCATGCTGCACCGGGGCCGCACCTCGCCACGCGGGCAGTAGCGAAAAGTGCAGGTTGACCCAGCCATATCGAGGCAGATCCAGAACCGATGCTGGGATCAGCGCCCCATAAGCCACGACCGGGCAGCAGTCCGGCGCCAACTCGCGGAGGCGAGAACTGAATCCAGGATCACTGGGCGAATCAGGAGTGAGCACCTCGATGTCGAGCGATCGCGCAAGTGCGGCAACCGGCGAGGCGGTAAGGGTTCGACCACGTCCGGCCGGGGCATCGGGTCGGGAGACTACAGCGACGACTTCGTGCGACGAGGCGAGCAAGGCGCGCAGCGACGGCAGCGCAACGGCCGGGGTTCCCGCGAATACAAGACGCACAAGCAGCCCGGCTACAGCCAGCGCTCGGAGATGCGGTGTGGTGAGTACTTGACCTCGTGGGCGCCCTCACCGAACCAGTCGGCCTCGCGAATCGCCTTCATCGCTTCCTTGCGAGTCTCGGCATCGAGTCGATCAATGAACATGATGCCATCGAGATGATCGGTCTCATGCTGCACGCAGCGGGCGAGCCAGTCGGTGCCCTCGATCACGATCGGCTCGCCGTACATGTTCATACCTCTAGCCACAGCGCGGTGCGCCCGGCGGGTGTTGAACGCGAGGTTCGGTAGGGACAGACAGCCTTCGTCGCCTTCTTGGGTCTCATCCGATAGGTCAAGCACCGGGTTGATGAGGTGACCTATGACGTCCTCGACGTCATAGGTGAAAACACGAAGACTCACACCGAGTTGTGGCGCGGCGAGACCGGAACCGGGTGCGTCCATCATCGTGTCGGTGAGATCGGCAACCAACTTGCGCAGTTCTTTGTCGAAGGTCACGACCGGCTCAGCCGGAGTGGTCAGGACCGGGTCCCCGAACAAACGAATGGGCTTGACAGCCACGAGCGACACTCCTTGCCTACATGATCGGACCCTCAGTCTACGGACACCTAAGACCTCTTCGTGACACCGGCGACCTTCAACCGGCATGGCTACCCGCCCGATCTTTGGCTAACTCGGTCGCCCCAGCCAGCGCAGCCAACGTCAGATGAGGTCGCGTTGTATAGTGCCGACCATGCGATTTCTGCCATCTGAACTGACACTGGGAGATCAAGGACGCACCCCGAAAGTGCGAGGCAGCGCCCACCAGTGCGTCCGCCTACTGTGCGCCGCAACGTTCACCCTGCTCATAGCTGCGCACAGCATCTCCCCGGCATACGCGCACAGCGTCCTGGTCAGTGTCGTGCCCGCTGATCAAAGTTTGACCCAAACCGCCCCAACCGAAATCGTCCTCACCTTCGATGAGAACGTCCAAGACGTGGGCAACGCTGTCGTGGTCCTAGCCCCGAACGGTCAACATGTGGAATCTGGGCCACCGAACATCGTGAACAGCACGGTGACCCAGCGCCTTAAGCCCATCACAGTGCCCGGCCACTACTCCATCGAGTACCGCGTCGTATCCGTTGATGGCCATCCAGTTTCGGCGGTCGTTGGCTTTGACTACCTAGAAAGGCAGGCGCAACCGGTGAGCGAGGCGACGACCTCGCTCACCGGCCCGATCGTCATCACACTTGTGGGCGCTCTGGCGGTGCTGGCCGTCGCGTGGCTCCTATGGCGACGACCGACCGCGCATGCCATAGCGGACGACGCGGTATCGCCCGAGCAGTTATAGGCCGGCAGATGCAGCGCACACTGCCCGCTAGCTCATGGGTCGGGGGTCTAGGCGAACCACCACGGGGCTGCCCTCCTTACGGGCGCTGCGGATTGCCGCGGCCGCCCGCAGGGACATCGCAAGCGCACCACCAGTGGAAACCGGCGCGACGATAAGTGCCCGAGCGCGCGGCTCACCTGCGCGTGGGCGTCGGCCCGACTCATGCGCAACGGGACCGTGCACGACTGCGCCATCAGGCAAAATCAGGTGGCGCAGCAGATCAGCAATGTCGTCAGGGAGGCCGACAAGTTCGGCGATACGGGCAGCCGGCGGGAGATTGACCTGCTGCCGTTCGACGAGTTCTCGCTCCGCAAAGCCATCCGGGTCGCTGCGGACAATAGCCTGCACCGCGGCCAAGGTCGGATCAGCAACCAGCACCACCACTCCACCGTCCGCTGCGCCGCGCACCAGAGAAACCGCAGCACTCCATCGACGAACAGCTTCCTCACCCGCGCGCAGATCAAGTCGGTCGAGCATGATGCGGGCATCGAGAATCAATGCGGCCGCGTAGCCACCCTTGGCCCTGGGCTCAGCACCTGGTGTGCACACCACCAAGGCTGGCCGGTCATCAACGTCGGACAGCACGCCCTCGCCACTGGCTGAGCGCCCAGAGGTGCGAACTGTCACCCCTGGAAAAGCCCGCCCCAACTCCTCGGCCGTGCGTCCTTCACCGATCGAGACCGCGCGCAGACGCCGCCCGCGGCACGTCGTGCAACGCCAATCACCGGCCGAAAGTCCGCACCACGAGCACGCTGGCACTGCCTGCCCACTGCTCACACTGATGGGCCCATGGCAGTTCGTACATCGGGCTGCACTTCGACAAGTTTGGCAGGACAGCGCCGGAACGTAACCGCGCCGAGGTACCTGCACGAGCACAGGGCCACGGGTGAGGGCTTCCTTAGCGGTTTGCCAGCCGATATGTGGCAACCGGGCACTGCGCGCCGCCTCGTCACGTGCGAGTTCGTCCTCGGATCCGGTCGTAACCATACGGGGCGCGCGCCGGCGGACCTCGGCTCGCGGCACCACAACTGAACGCGCCCAACCGGTTTCGACTAGAGCGGCAGCGTCGACTGATCGGGAGGTCGAACCCACGACCATCGCCGCACCGAGGAAGTCGGCTCGCATCACGAGTACCTCGCGAGCATGCCAATAGGGAGCATGCGGCTCGACGAGGCTGTCATCACCGTCGTCCCAGAGCACGATGAGACCGAGATCCGCCACAGGTGCGAACACCGATGCGCGCGTACCCACCACGACCCGAACGCGAGCGCGTCGAACATCGAGGAACGCGCGATACCTGGCACCTGGACCTACGTCAGCGCTCAGCACGCTGTGCGCACTTGGGCCCAGCGCAGCCGTTAGCGCGGCGCTGAGGCGAGCGACATCGCGAGCATCGGGGGCGACGATCAGCACGCCACGGCCGGCTGAGGCCGCCGCGGCGGCCAAGTGCGCGATCGCTTCCTCGGGCTCATCGCCCGGCGCAGTGGTCCAGATGGCCCGTGGCCCTGGGCTCATGGTGCTCCACGGAGTGTGTGGATCAGCGATTCGGTCGACCAGCGCAGGTCCACCTTGATAAGCCGCCCACAGTGGCGACAGCGGGGGTCGAGTGATCGGTGTTGCTGGCGCTGAGGTGAGTGCATCGGCTGCGGCTTCGCTGGCCGCGTGTCGAGGCGGCACCGCCGCACGCAGGACGTCGGCGAAAGTACCAGCCCACCGATCGGCGACTGCGCGGACGAGGTGGGCGATCTCGGGGGTGAGAACTGGATCGGCGCTGACCACCTTGGCGACTCGTTCAAGCCGGCCAACATGGTCCGAAGCTGCGACTCGCTCGAGTACCCAGCCGTCGACCAACTTGCCTGAGAACCGAACACGCACGCGCACTCCCGGCCGCGCGGCTTCAGACAGGGGCTCTGGAACTACGTAGTCGAAGGTTCGATCCAGATGAGGCAGCGGATTATCAACCGCGACCCGAGCGATGGGGTCAACCGATGCCGGCCCTGGCGGTGTGCGGACCCGTTTCACCTTGGCCGCAACCAGCGCTAGTTGCTCAGGCTCGGTGCTCACCTACGAAGTTCTACCGCAAAGGTCCGTCAACGCGCTCATCTGGCCGGTACCCGACGTCGCCTCGCTGGTCTTGCACAGCGATGCGGTAAAGCACGTGTGGTGCCCACCAGTTCGTTGGCTGTGCCCGAGGATGGGTGAAGACGCCGTCATAACGCATGCCCAGCTTCTGCATAACCCGCTGCGACTGCAGATTTGGCGGAACCGTGAACGACACAATCTCCGTCAACGCCGCAGCCGAAAACCCATGCTGCAGAGCCGCTTGCGCTGCTTCGGTGGCGATACCCAGCCCCCACCAAGGCGCCGCCAGACGCCACCCCACCTCGACGCATGGCAGGGCGTGTGGAAATGGCGGATCGAACGAGGCCTCGATCAGGCCGACGAAGCCCACGAAGTCGGCAGGCCCACGCTCGGACTCAAGCACCTCAACGGCCCAGAGTGTGAAGCCCAAGCGCGCGTGCACCTCGTCGAGCCGAGCGACCATCTGCTCGGTCGCAGCCTTCGAGACGGCAGCGGGAAACCAGCGCATCACCTGTGGATCGCTATTGAGTGCCGCGAACGGCTCGATGTCAGAGTCGCGCCACGCACGCATCAGCAAGCGGCCGGTGAGTAGTTCAATTCGGGTCATCAGCGCCTCTGCTCACGAACACCCCATGCTCAGTGCCGAATTGCTCAGTGCCGAATTGCTCACTTGCCGAAGTGCTCACTTGCCTAAGTTGCCGGCTGCTTAGTTGCCGGCCGCAGCCTTGAGATCCACCGCGCGGTCGGCGCGCTCCCACGTGAAGTCCGGAAGTTCGCGACCGAAGTGACCATACGCAGCAGTTTGCGCGTAGATCGGACGAAGTAGATCAAGGTCGCGGATGATGGCCGCCGGACGCAGATCGAAGACGGCGAGCACTGCGGTCTGGATGTCGGAATCGGCCATCACACCGGTGCCGAACGTCTCGACGAAGACACCCACTGGGTGCGCCTTGCCGATCGCATAGGCGACCTGAACCTCGCAGCGTCGAGCCAGACCTGCAGCGACAACATTCTTGGCGACCCAGCGCATTGCGTACGCCGCCGACCGGTCGACCTTTGATGGGTCCTTCCCGGAGAACGCGCCGCCACCATGGCGAGCCATGCCGCCATAGGTGTCAACAATGATCTTGCGGCCAGTGAGCCCAGCGTCGCCCATTGGTCCGCCGATTTCGAAACGGCCAGTGGGGTTGACCAGAAGACGGAAACCTTCGGTGTCGATCGACAAGCCTTCGAGTGCCGGTGCGACGACGAGTTCAGCGATGTCGGGGGCGAGCAAGGTGGCCAGGTCAATGTCAGCAGCGTGCTGGCTCGAGACGACAACTGTGTCGAGGCGAACAGCCTTGTCGTCCTCGTCGTACTCGATGGTGACCTGGGTCTTGCCGTCGGGACGCAGGTAGGGAATCGAGCCGTCCTTGCGAGCGGCCGACAAGCGGCGGGCGATGTCATGGGCCAGGTGGATCGGCAGTGGCATGAGCTCAGGGGTGTCGTCGCATGCGTAGCCAAACATCAAACCCTGATCACCAGCGCCCTGCCGGTCGAGTTCGTCGGTTGAGTGGCCCTCGCGCTCTTCGATTGCGTCGTCAACGCCCTGGGCGATATCGGCACTCTGTGAACCGATCGAGACGTTGACGCCGCACGAAGCGCCGTCAAAGCCCTTCTTGCTCGAGTCATAGCCGATTTCCAGGATCTTCTCTCGAACCAGGCTCGGGATGTCGACCCAACCGGAGGTCGTGACCTCGCCGGCCACATGTACCTGTCCGGTGGTGATCAGGGTCTCGACTGCAACACGACTGCGGGGATCTTGCCCGAGCATCGCGTCGAGGATGGTGTCGCTGATCTGGTCAGCGATCTTGTCCGGGTGGCCTTCAGTGACCGATTCGGACGTGAACAGACGACGGGCCAAGGCACTCGCTCCTTGAGAGAAAGACAGTGGGCTGAGTCTAGCCCGATCGGGCAGCAACGCTGCGGTCTGGCGGGCCCCGACGGGCTAGGGAGTGGCGAGCACTGCGGATACGGCATCCCAGATCGCGCTGGAAATCTCGGACTTCGAGCCAGGCGGAACCTCGATGGTGGCACCTGTCCGGGTCAGGATCGTGACCTCGTTGGTGTCGGTGCCAAAAGCCCGGCCCTCACTCACGTCATTGACCACCAAGAGGTCACAGCCCTTGCGTCGCAACTTGACCCAGCCGTGATCGATGACCGAGTTCGACTCATCGCCGGTCTCGGCCGCGAAGCCGACGATCAGTTGAGCCGCGTTCGACGCAGACGCAGCACGGACCTGGACGAGTTCGGCGAGAACATCGGCAGTCCGCTCGAGCTCGATGACGGGCACCGAGCCAGAGTCGTCCTTCTTGATCTTGTGCGCCGCAGATTGGGCCGGTCGAAAGTCGGCGACCGCGGCGGCCATCACCACGACGTCGGCGCCAACGGCCTGCGCGAGCATCACCACTCGGAGTTCTTCGGCAGTGCTGACTCGCACAATTGTGCAGCCGGCCGGATCGTCGAGGGCAACGTTCGCGGCGACAACAACCACGGCCGCACCTCTGGCCGCCGCCGCTGACGCGAGTGCATAGCCCTGCTTTCCGCTGCTTCGGTTGCCGAGGAAGCGAACCGGATCCAGCGGTTCCTGCGTGCCACCGGCAGACACGACGACCCGACAACCGGCCAGATCGCGCGGCTGACCAGCCAGCACTGCAAAGCACACCTGGGCAATCGCGTCAGGATCAGGGAGGCGACCCGGGCCGGTATCGGCACCGGTCAACCGGCCGACAGCAGGATCGAGAACAACAATGCCGCGAGCTCGCAAGGTGGCAACATTCGCCCGCGTGGCAGGGTGCTCCCACATCTCGGTGTGCATGGCCGGAGCCATCACGATCGGACAGCGCGCAGTGAGCAGTACGTTGGCAAGCAAGTCATCGGCGAGCCCACTCGCTGCTCGCGCTAGCAGGTCGGCAGTGGCCGGCGCGACGACCACAAGGTCGGCTTCCTGACCAAGCCGTACGTGCGGCACGTCGTGGACGTCATCCCACACTTCAGCCGTAGCGGGCTTCCCGGACAGCGCGGACCAGGTGGCTTCGCCGACGAATTTCAACGCGGCACGAGTCGGTACGACCGTGACGTCATACCCAGCTTCGGTGAATCGGCGCAGAAGTTCTGCCGCCTTATACGCGGCGATCCCGCCACCCACGCCCAGCACCACACGTTGTGGGCGGACGTTGGCGACGGGATCGTCGCGATGGTTCACGAGACTGGCGGAACTTCGGCCAGTGTTTCAGGATCGATCGGGGTGGAACTGAGCAGCCCAGCGTTGATCTCGCGCAGGGCGATCGACAAGGGCTTTTCCTGAACGTGAGTGTCGACCAGCGGTCCGACGTACTCAAGCAGGCCCTCACCGAGCTGCGAGTAGTAGGCGTTGATCTGGCGTGCTCGTTTGGACGCGTAGATGACCAGCGAGTACTTGGAGTCGGTCGCCTCGAGGAGTTCGTCGATGGGCGGATTGGTGATGCCCTCAGGGGCAGCAGCGGTGCGGGTCACGAGGGCGCCTTTCGGTTGAGGAGTACAGGTGAGGACCGCGGGGTCCCCGGATCTGACGTCGTATTCAACGCGCGCATCTGGTTAAGAACCATCGACGCGGCGGCTGTCTACAGACGGCAACTGCATCAACCCTACCAAGGCGGCGGCTGCCTCTTCGACCGACGCGTTCACCACGGTCGCATCGAACTCCGGCTCGGCGGCCATTTCCACTCTCGCGGAGTCCAATCGGCGAGTAATTACCGCTGGATCTTCGGTGCCGCGAGCGGTGAGTCGACGCACCAATTCGTCCCAGGAAGGAGGAGCCAGAAACACCAACAAGGCCCCGGGCATCGATTCGCGCACCTGACGAGCACCTTGCAACTCGATTTCGAGCAACACCGGCTGCCCGACCGCTAGCCGCTGCTCGACCGGAGCCCGCGGCGTGCCATAGAAATTGCCCGCGAACTCTGCGTACTCGAGGAACTGGCCAACTTCGATCATCCGCTCGAACTGCGCGCGATCGACGAATTGATAGGAGACGCCGTCGATCTCCCCGGGCCTCGGGTGTCGAGTGGTCGCCGAAACCGAGACCCAGACATCGGGGCGGGTGGCTCGCATGTGAGCGACCACCGTGCTCTTACCCACCCCGGATGGCCCGGATAGGACTGTCAATCGCGCGCTCAGCCGAAAAACTCCTTATGCAGCGCAGCAGCCTGGTGAGTACCCAAACCGCGAACGCGACGGTTGTCAGCAATGTGCAACCGCTCCATGATTTCCGCGGCCCGCACCTTCCCAACCCCGGGCATCGACTCGAGCAGGGCGGACACCTTCATCTTGCCGATGATGTCGTCGGTCTGACCCGCGGTGATGACATCGCTGATCGAGGCCCCCGAACGCTTGAGCCGGTTCTTGACCTCAGCTCGAATGCGTCGCGCTTCGGCTGCCTTATCCAGTGCGGCGGAGCGCTGCTCGGGAGTGAGTGAAGGCAGGGCCATGTTCGTCCTCTCGTTAGGAACTCGCTTGCCAGACCATAGCGAGCCACAGGCTGTGGAGAAAGGGGAGATCGCGAACTTAATAAGAAAGAACTGTTATCGCAGTGAAGCAGCTAACGCGGCCGCGGCAGCGCCCGGATCAGCGGCAGCGGTGATGGGACGGCCGATGACCAAGAGGTCGGCGCCATCGGCCAAGGCCTGTTCGGGAGTCGCCACTCTGGCTTGATCGCCAAGGTCAGCGCCACGCGGTCGCACTCCCGGCGTGATCAGCACGATGTCGCGATCGACCACGGCCCGGATCGCCGCGACCTCCTGGGGCGAACACACGATCGCTCTGGCACCGGCCGAAACAGCAAGTACCGCAAGGCGACAGGCGGCATCGATAGCTGGTCCGCGTAGTCCGATGAGGTCTAGATCCTGCGCGTCCAACGAGGTGAGGACCGTGACTGCAGTGATTCGAGTATCAGGTAGTGCCTCGACGGCCGCCCGCACCATGGCGGCGCCACCGCTTGCATGCACAGTGAGATAGGCAGGGCGCAAGTGTGCGATGGAACGCGCGGCCCCAGCAACCGTGTTGGGGATGTCGTGAAGTTTGAGATCCAAGAAGATGTCTCGGCCCCCAGAGGCCTGACGAATCCGATGCACCGCGTCGTCGCCATCGCGAAGGTAAGTCTCGAGGCCCACCTTCATCGTCGAGACGAAGGGCGCTGCGGCACGCGCCCAAGCCGACACTGTGTCCAGATCAGGGCCATCAAGGGCGATCGCAATGGGTGCCAACTCGCTCATCCTTCGACTCCGGAGGCAATCTCGGAGTCAGCAACAGGAGGTACCGCAGTTTCTGGATGCACCGCAACCGCGCCACCTGGCATTGAGTGCGGCTCAGGCAGGCGGTGCGCATAGCCCACGGCAGCACCGACGCTGTCGAAACCGCGCTCGGCTAGGGCAACCGCCAACTCGCGTGCGACCCGGGCTGGCGCTGACGGATCGTTGAACGTCACTGTGCCCACGCTGACTGCGCTCGCGCCGGCCAGCAGGAACTCCAGCGCATCAAGTCCGGTGCGAATACCGCCCATACCCAAGATAGGCACGTGCGGCAGCGCGGCATGCACTTGATACACACAGCGGACAGCCACCGGCCGAATCGCCGGACCAGACAGGCCGCCGGTGACACCGGCGAGTGCGGGCCGCATGGTGTCGGTGTCGATGACCATGCCCAACAGGGTGTTGATCATCGAAAGGCCGTCAGCGCCTGCGCTCACCACCGCGCGGGCCACCGCCACAATGTCGGTGACATCGGGAGAAAGCTTGGCCAGCACGGGAATTCCGGGCGCCGTATTGCGACGAACTGACGTTATGACCTCGGCGGCCGCGAGCGGGTCGCAGGCGAACACCTGACCACGCGACTCGACGTTGGGGCAGGAGATGTTGACCTCGATGGCCGCGATGTCGCTCACGTGACGAAGCCGTGACGCCAGGCGCGTGTACTCGTCAACGGAGCCACCAGCGATGGACACCACAGCGCGGGCACCCCGTGCAACCAGCCAGGGCAGGTCATTGTCAAGGAACGAGTCGATGCCTGGGCCTTGTAGCCCAATTGAGTTGAGCATCCCGCTGGGAGTCTCGGCCATGCGCGGGGTCGGGCGCCCCGACCGCGCGTTCATCATGATGCTCTTAGTGACGATCGCACCGATCTGGGTGATGTCGAAGAACTGATCGAGCTCGCGGCCAGAAGCCGAACAACCCGAAGCCGTGAGCACAGGTGAGGGCAAATCCAGATTCGCGATCGAGGTACGCATATCGACCTCGGGCAAGTGCGTGGTGACACCAGGCCTGGGTCCATGAGTGATCACTGCGCGAGTCATCAGTGCCCCTTCGTTACTGGTGCGCCGAGTGCATCACTGGGAATCGTGTCGACATCGTCCCAGCGCACCCGATCACCGCGGAAGATCGGGCCATCGGTACAAGATCGCACCATCCGAGTGACACCGTCATCGCCAATGACCGGCAGGACGCAGGTCATACAGATACCGATGCCACACGCCATGGATTCCTCGACCGCGCACTGTGAGTAGGCGCCGAACGCGGTCGCCATCTTCGCGACCGCACTGAGCATCCCCATCGGCCCACAGGCGTAGACAACGTCAGCATCGGTGCGGGTAAGCACGCCCGGAAGGACATCGGTGACCCGCCCGCGCTCACCAAGCGAACCGTCGTCGGTGGTGATAGTCAGAGTGGACGCAATTCGCTTGGCATCGAGTACCCCGAAGAGTTTCGACTCTGTGGCAGCGCCAAGAACCACGTCGACCCGACAGCCCCGAGCCCGCAGAGCGTCGGCCAGCATGAACATCGGCGCCGAGCCGTATCCGCCCGCGACCAGCACGCAGGGCACCGGAGTCTTAGGCAGCGCGAATGGCCGACCAAGTGGTCCGACGATGTCGACGGTGTCGCTGCGATGGAGCTTGGCGAGCCACTCGGTGCCCTTACCGCTGGCCGCGAACACGATGTCAAGAGTGCCGCCATAGACCCCGCGACTTTGCACGCTGTGGACCGAGAAGGCTCGACGCAACAACATCGAGGACGACTGCCCGCCGACTGCGAGGGCAACAAAGTGGCCAGGCTTAGTGAGTTCGGGAATGCCTGGCGCAGTGAGGGTCAGCACGTGATAGTCGCCGGCTCGACGCAAGCCGAGTACTTCGCCGGTGACCTGAAGTGGACCGGGCTTACCTTGCCATGCCATTAGTAGGCCCCATCCTGGCGCTCGCCGCTCGTGTCGGATGATCCTGGCCCACTGGTGGACTGCGCCGCACGTAAAGCCGCAAGATCGGCTGTCCATTCCTGTAACGAGCGGACCCCGATCTCACCCGCGAGCAGCGCCTCAATGCCCTGAACGGTTGCCGCCAAGCCTTGAATCGTGGTGATGCAGGGGACGCCACGAGCAACGGCGGCAGTGCGAATCTCGTAGCCGTCGAGCCGGGCGCCGACTCCGTATGGCGTGTTGACGATCAGGGCGATATCGCCGGCCAGGATCGCGTCGACGGTTGTGGGTTCGCCGTTCTCGCCCCGACCAGCATGAAGTTTTCGCAGGACAGTGGCCTTCACTCCGTTGCGGCGCAAGACTTCCGCGGTGCCTTCGGTGGCCATGATCTCGAAACCTAGGTCGGCCAATCGCTTCACCGGGAAGATCATCGACCTCTTGTCGCGGTTAGCCACCGAGACGAAGGCGCGCCCGCTCGTGGGCAAACCTGATGAGTACGCCGCGGTCTGCGATTTCGCGAAAGCAGTGCCAAAGTCAGAATCAATGCCCATGACCTCGCCGGTAGAGCGCATCTCCGGACCGAGCACGGTGTCGACGCCATGGAAGCGACCAAACGGCAGCACAGCTTCCTTGACTGCAATCGGTGCACCAATCGGAATCGTTCCGCCATCGCCTACTGCGGGAAGCAACCCTTCGGCGCGCAACTGCGCGATGGTGGCGCCCATGGTGACGCGCGCCGCTGCCTTCGCCAGTGCGACTCCGGTCGCCTTGGCGACGAACGGAACGGTACGCGACGCCCGCGGATTGGCCTCAAGAACGTAGAGCACGTCGCCAGCCAACGCGTACTGGACGTTGAGGAGCCCGATCACCCCGACACCGCGCGCAATCGCCTCGGTGGATCGACGAATCCGGATCATCTCTGCGTGCCCCAAAGTTATGGGCGGCAGCGCACATGCTGAGTCACCGGAGTGGATGCCGGCCTCTTCGATGTGCTCCATGACTCCCCCAAGGAACAACTCGGTGCCGTCATAGAGCGCATCGACGTCGATCTCGATCGCATCGTCAAGGAAGCGATCAACGAGCACTGGATGCTCGGGTGTGATGTCGGTGGCGCGGTCGATGTAGCCGCGAAGCATGGCTTCGTCGTAGACGATCTCCATTCCGCGCCCGCCGAGCACATAGGACGGACGCACCAGCACGGGATACCCAATGCGATCTGCGATTGCCGCAGCCTCGTCATAACTGGTGGCCATTCCGTGCGCAGGTGAGGGCAGCCCGGCCTCGTCGAGAACCCGACCGAAAGCACCCCGCTCCTCAGCGAGGTGAATCGCTTCGGGGCTTGTACCCACGATAGGAACGCCGGCATCCTTCAGCGCCTGCGCAAGGCCCAAAGGCGTTTGGCCGCCGAGTTGGACGATGACGCCAGCGATCGGTCCTGCCGCAGCCTCGGCGTGATACACCTCAAGCACGTCCTCAAGGGTGAGTGGCTCGAAGTACAACCGGCTCGAGGTGTCGTAGTCGGTAGACACCGTCTCTGGGTTGCAGTTGATCATGATTGTGTCGTAGCCAGCTTCGCGCAGGGTGAGGCTTGCGTGAACGCACGAGTAGTCGAACTCGATGCCCTGCCCGATTCGGTTTGGCCCCGAACCCAAGATGATCACAGCCGGAGTCTCGCGCGGCGCAACCTCGGTCTCCTCGTCGTAGGACGAGTAGTGATACGGCGTGCGGGCTGCGAACTCAGCGGCACATGTATCGACCGTCTTGAAGACCGGACGGATATCGAGTTCGTAGCGAAGTTCGCGGATGACACTCTCGGAGACACCGCGGGCAGCGGCGATCTGCGAGTCAGAAAATCCATGCCGCTTGCACAGGCGCAGCAACTGCGGCGAAATCTCTGACGCCGCAACGAGTTCGGCGCCGATCTCGTTGAGTAAGGCGATCTGATCAAGGAACCAAGGATCAATATCGGTGGCCTCGTGGATCTCGGCCACGGTGGCACCGCCCCACATCGCCTGTTGAACCTTGTGCATGCGTCCGTCGTGCGGCACTCGGATCTCATCGGTCAAACGTGCGACATCGATCTGGGCTGGGATAGTCGCGAACGAGAACGGCGCGTCCTTGCGCTCGACTGAACGCAGCGCCTTTTGCATCGCCTCGGTGAAGTTGCGTCCGATCGCCATTGCTTCGCCGACACTTTTCATGGTGGTCGTCAAAGTGGCATCGGCCAGTGGGAACTTCTCGAAGGCGAACCGGGGAACCTTGACCACGACGTAGTCGAGCGCCGGCTCAAAACTCGCTGGGGTTTCCTTGGTGATGTCGTTGGGGATTTCATCGAGCGTGTAACCAACCGCAAGTTTCGCGGCGATCTTCGCGATCGGAAAGCCGGTGGCCTTAGAGGCAAGCGCCGACGACCTGGATACGCGAGGGTTCATCTCGATCACGATCATCCGGCCGTCATCGGGGTTGATCGCAAACTGGATATTGCAGCCGCCAGTGTCGACTCCGACCTCGCGAATCACCGCGATACCAACATCGCGCATGTGCTGGTACTCGCGGTCAGTGAGGGTCAGGGCCGGCGCAACTGTGATGGAGTCGCCGGTGTGCACGCCCATTGGATCGATGTTCTCAATGGAACAGATCACGACGACGTTGTCCTTGGAGTCGCGCATGAGTTCGAGTTCGAACTCTTTCCAGCCCAAGATGGACTCTTCAAGCAAGATTTCTGTGGTGGGAGATGCAGCCAGGCCAGCACCCGCAATGCGCCGTAAGTCGTTCTCGTTGTAGGCCATACCAGATCCGGCCCCACCCATCGTGAACGAGGGACGAACCACCACCGGATACCCGAGCACAACCGCGCCGTCAACGCATTCGTCCATCGTGTGACACACGACAGACTTGGCCGACTCTGCCTTAAGCCCTCGATCGTTGATCAGCCCGACGATCGCCTTGAACTTCTCACGGTTCTCGCCGGCCTCGATCGCCTCGACATTGGCCCCGATAAGTTCAACGTTGTATCGCTCAAGTGCTCCTGATGCGTGCAGTGCCATTGCGGTGTTCAGAGCGGTCTGCCCACCAAGAGTCGCGAGTAGAGCGTCGGGACGCTCACGGGCGATGATCTTCTCGACATACTCTGGGGTGATGGGCTCGACGTTGGTGGCATCGGCGAACTCAGGGTCGGTCATGATCGTTGCCGGATTGCTGTTGACCAGCACCACCCGCAAGCCCTCGGCCTTAAGAACTCGACACGCCTGAGTACCGGAGTAGTCGAACTCACAGGCCTGGCCGATGACGATCGGACCGGAGCCGATCACCATGACCGACCGCAGATCTTCGCGCTTAGGCACGGTTGGTCTCCATTAAGTCGCAGAACCGATCGAACAAGTAGGCAGAATCGTGCGGACCAGCGGCGGCTTCGGGGTGATACTGCACCGAAAAGGCTGGCACATCGAGGCAGCGCAGACCTTCCACGACGTTGTCGTTGAGGCACACATGACTGACCTCAGCGCGGCCGAACGCAGTGTCGCTGATGCGATCCAGCGGAGCATCGACCGCAAAGCCGTGGTTCTGAGCGGTGATCTCAACCGTGCCCGTAAGGCGATCGAACACCGGCACGTTGATACCGCGATGGCCATAGCGAAGCTTGTACGTGCCAAAGCCCAACGCTCGACCCAGAATCTGATTTCCAAAGCAAATGCCGAACAACGGCCGCCTCGCGGCAAGGGCTGCCTGCACGAGCGCCACAGCGTGATCAGCAGTGGCTGGATCCCCAGGACCGTTGCTGAAGAAGACGCCATCGACACCTACCTCGAGGAGTCGCTCAGCACTAGTTGTCGATGGGAGTACATGCACCTCGATGCCGCGCTCGGACATGAGTCGCGGCGTGGCCCCCTTGATGCCCAAATCGACTGCTGCCACGGTGAAACGGCGATCGCCAACTGCAGGGATTACATACTCCTGAGTTGCACTTACTTCGTCGGCAAGGGCGGCGCCCACCATGGATGGTGTATTGAGAACACGCTCGAGGAGTTCAGCAACCGGCGCCTTCGCCGATTCGCCACTGAATACACCGACTCGCATGGCGCCACGTTCGCGCAAGTGCCGAGTAAGGGCTCGGGTATCGATGTCGCTGATACCAACGATGCCCTGCTCGATGAGGTCGGCATCCAAGGTGCGTTGAGCGCGCCAGTTTGACGAGATGCGCGACGGGTCTCGAACCACGTATCCGGCTACCCAGATGCGGCGGGATTCAGCATCGTCGTCATTGACGCCGTAGTTGCCGATATGCGGCGCGGTCTGCACCACGACTTGTCGGTGATACGACGGATCGGTGAGGGTCTCTTGGTAGCCCGACATCCCAGTCGTGAAGACGGCCTCGCCGTAAGTCTCGCCGATGGCGCCATATGCCCGTCCGTGGAACACACGCCCGTCCTCAAGAACGAGGACAGCTGGCTCGGTGGCCAGAAGCGAGGTCATGCGCGCACCTGCTCAGCGGGGACGGGAGCACCGTCGAGGTAAGTGGCACGACCGCGCAAGAAGGTAGCAACCACGGTGATCGGCAAGGTGCGGCCAAGGTAGGGCGAATTACGGGATTCGCTCTGCAGCATCGACCTCTGGACGAGTTGGTCTCGATTGGGATCAATCAGCACGATGTTGGCGGGCTCCCCTACCTGGAGCGGTCGACCGTGTCCGGCCAAACGCCCGATTCCAGCCGGCCGCACGGACATGCGATCGGCGACTGCGGCCCAATCCATCAGCCCTGTGCGCACCATGGCCTCAGCAACGACGCCAACGGCGGTCTCCAAACCCACCATTCCCATGGCCGCCTCGGCCCACTCGCAATCCTTGTCCTCGGCGGGGTGCGGTGCATGATCAGTGGCGACGACATCGATGGTGCCATCAGCAAGCGCCTCGCGAACCGCGACAACGTCGCGATGAGAACGAAGCGGTGGATTCACCTTGAAGACTGGGTCATATGAAGCAACGAGGTCTTCGGTGAGCAGTAAGTGATGCGGTGTTACTTCTGCCGTGACGTTGATGCCCCGCGATTTAGCCCAGCGAATGATCTCGACCGAACCTGCGGTGGACACGTGGCAGATGTGGAGTTGCGAACCGACGTGCTCGGCGAGCAGCACATCCCGGGCGATGATCGCCTCTTCGGCCACTGCGGGCCAGCCGGTGAGTCCGAGAATGCCGGACAGCGCACCTTCATTCATCAGCGCGCCCTCAGTGAGACGCGGCTCCTGCGCGTGCTGAGCGATGACGCCGTCGAAGGCCTTTACGTACTCGAGTGCGCGACGCATCATGACCGCGTCGTGCACACACTTTCCATCGTCGCTGAACACGCGCACGCGTGCGGCACTGTCGGCCATCGCGCCCAGTTCGGCGAGTGCGACGCCGGCCAAACCGACCGTGACTGCACCAATCGGTTGAACGTCAACGTAGCCAGCCTCACGGCCGAGGCGCCACACCTGCTCAACCGTGCCAGCAGTGTCGGCAACGGGATCGGTGTTGGCCATGGCAAACACAGCTGTGAACCCGCCCGCGGCAGCAGCTCGGCTGCCACTTTCGATGGTCTCAGCATCTTCACGACCGGGCTCTCGCAGATGAGTGTGCAGATCGACAAGTCCAGGCAGAGCCACTAACTCGGTGCCGTCGATGACGAGAGCACCGTCGACCGCAATACTGGTATTAGGGGCCTCTATGGAAGCGATAATCCCTTGGCGCACAACGAGATCCACGGGTGCACCGCCAAGGGGGCGCACCGAGCGAATGACCGTCTCGACGTGGTTCATCGGGTCGCCTCCGTGAGTACTGCTGCTGCTGGGTCGGGCGTGTCGAGCTCGGATCCTGCACCAAGTTGGGCTCCGCCCAGGAGCAGGTAGAGAACCGCCATGCGGACGTTGACTCCATTGGTGACCTGCTCGACGATGACCGAGCGGGCCGAGTCAGCCACATCGTTGGCGATCTCGACACCGCGGTTCATCGGACCGGGGTGCATCACGATCGAGTGCTCAGGAAGTTGGTTCATCCGCTTGACGTCTAGCCCATATCGACGGCTGTACTCCCGAGCACTCGGGAAGTACTGCGCATTCATGCGTTCGCGGTTGACTCGAAGCATCATGATCGCGTCAGTCGTGGCCAGCACTGAGTCGAGGTCATAGGTGGTCTCGCAGGGCCACTGCTCAACGCCGACGGGCAGCAGCGTGGGTGGCGCAACCAGGGTTACCTCGGCGCCCAACGTGGTCAGCAGTAGCACGTTGCTGCGCGCGACCCTGCTGTGCAGGACGTCGCCCACGATGGTGACGCGTCGGCCAGAAAGATCGCCGGTGCCGCCAGCGAGGTGGTGGCGCATGGTGTACGCATCGAGCAGCGCCTGAGTGGGGTGCTCGTGGGTGCCATCGCCGGCGTTGATAACTGATCCGCCGATCCAGCCCGAGTGCGCTAGCCGATGAGCCGCGCCACTGGCACTGTGTCGGATCACCACGGCATCGGCGCCCATGGCTTCCAAGGTGAGTGCGGTGTCCTTCAAGCTTTCGCCCTTGGAGACGCTCGATCCCTTTGCCGCAAAATTGATCACATCGGCCGAGAGCCGCTTCGCAGCGGCCTCGAAGGAAATCCGAGTGCGGGTTGAGTCTTCAAAGAACAGGTTGACCACAGTGCGGCCGCGCAGTGTCGGCAGCTTCTTCACAGCGCGATCTGTCAAGGCCGCCAACTGGGTGGCCGTGTCGAGTACAAGCAGGGCGTTGTCGCGGTCGAGATCTGCAGCCGAAAGCAGGTGCCGGTTCATGGCTGCTCCCCGATTCCAGAATCTCCGCTGATCACTACTGCGTCTTGGGAATCGTGTTCGGCCACGTGCACGTGTACCTTCTCGGCCTTGGATGTCGGAATATTCTTGCCGACGTAATCTGGACGGATCGGAAGTTCGCGATGACCGCGATCAACCAGTACCGCAAGTTGCACAGCGCGCGGCCGGCCAACGTCGTTCATGGCGTCAAGGGCCGCACGAATCGTGCGCCCGCTGAATAGCACATCGTCGACTAGGACGACGATCTTGTCGTCGATACCGCCAGCCGGGATGGTCGTGGGCAGGAGCGCGCGAGCCGGAGTTCGACGCAGGTCATCGCGGTAAAGGGTGATGTCGAGGGATCCAACAGGGACCTCGAGTCCTTCGATACCCCGGATTCGCTCGGCGATTCGCTGTGCGAGATAAACGCCGCGAGTAGGGATTCCGAGTAAGACGATGTCGGCGCCGCCCTTGGTGCGCTCAACGATTTCGTGGGCCACACGCGTCAACGCGCGGGCAATCTCAGCACCGTCAAGAACAGTGCGCGTGCCTTCAGGAGTCAGAGCAGCGGACACTCAGCGCCCCCCTTCCCCGCCTCACAGGACGGACTTAAAGGAGTTCGGTCGTGAGTGACCTTACCGGACTCCAGAGCGGTGTCGAACACCCGGTTATCGTCGGTGAGTCGGACGGTGTCGAGTGGGCCAAGACGACACGGAGAGTCGCGAAAGCGCCTCTTTCGATCACGGACAGTGTCGCCCGATTGGCCTACGTGCTGGGCTCGCAACGGGAGGGTCACGCTCCGTAACATCGCAGTAAGCATTCGCGCCGTGCATGAGAGCACGTGCAACTTGGAGGAACTGTGGCTACCGACTACGCCCGAGCCTTGGGCTCACGCTTGCGGTCAATCCGCCAGCAGCAGGGACTCTCACTCCACGGCGTGGAGGAGAAGTCTCGTGGTCGCTGGAAGGCTGTCGTTGTCGGCTCATACGAGCGCGGCGACCGGGCTGTCACCGTCCAGCGCCTAGCCGAATTGGCGGACTTCTACACCGTGCCGGTGTCCGAGCTGCTTCCCGACGGCTCAGCAGCCGCCGCTATCGAGCCGCCGCCAAAACTCATCCTCGACCTCGAGCGTCTTGGGCAGGTGCCAGCCGAGAAGGCCGGCCCGCTCGCCCGCTACGCCGCCGCGATCCAAGCGCAACGGGGCGACTACAACGGACGAATCCTGTCGATCCGTCAAGACGACCTGCGCACGCTGGCTGTCATCTACGACGAGCCGCCGAGCCAACTGACCGAGC
The DNA here is from genome assembly GCA_903918645.1 of uncultured Actinomycetes bacterium. Classification (GTDB taxonomy): domain Bacteria; phylum Actinomycetota; class Actinomycetes; order S36-B12; family CAIYMF01; genus Longivirga. The sequence continues at coordinate 24,935 of CAIXFH010000113.1, forward strand.
AACTCATCGCCTGGGGTGTGCTCAATCCCGAGGCGCGACGCGCGATCGAACCGCAGGGCCCTGTCGAAAAAGCGGTGTAACCCCGCGTTCGCCAGGGATCCTGAGCGGGCGACGCAAAGTCACATACCGCTCGGAACGGCATTGCCGATCCGGTGAACGCGCATGCCGTTGGTGGTTCCGGGCACGCCCGGTGGTACCCCTGCGATGATCACAATGAGTTCACCGACGTCGGCTCGACCGAGTTCGCGAAGCGATGAATCAACGTGGCGAACCATCTCGTCGGTACTACTCGACTCTGAGACCAAGAACGCCTCGACACCCCACGACAGCGCTAACTGACTGCGGACTATGGGGTTAGGCGTGAACGCCATCAACGGAACTGGCGAGCGGTAGCGCGCCACCAAGCGGGCACTCCTGCCTGTCTCGGTGAACGCTACGACTGCCGACGCCCCAACGTCGGTGCTCACATGCACCGCGGCCCGAGTGAGGGATCGCGAGGTCGAATCGTTACGGTCAGCAAGCTCGGGCATCTGGTCAAGGGCTTCTGACTCAACCTGAGAGATGATCCGCGCCATGGTGCGAACGACGTGATCAGGGTGCACACCTACTGAGGTTTCGCCGGAGAGCATCAGTGCATCTGCGCCATCGAGTACCGCATTCGCGACATCGCTAGCCTCAGCCCGAGTCGGCCTGGTCATTGACACCATCGAGTCGAGCATCTGCGTTGCAACGATCACCGGCTTGGCACGTCTGCGGGCCAAAGTAATCGCCCGCTTCTGCACCAGCGGAACCCGCTCCAACGGCATCTCGACTCCGAGATCGCCTCGGGCCACCATGATTCCGTCGAATGCATCGATGATTGATTCGAGGTTGTCGACTGCCTGTGGCTTCTCGATCTTTGCCAGGACCGGGACGCGTACGCCCTCTTCATCCATGATCCTCAGCACATCGACGAGGTCGTCGGCACGGCGCACAAACGAGAGCGCGATCATGTCGACTCCGAGGCGAAGTGCCCAACGCAGATCAGCGACGTCCTTCTCGGACAGCGCAGGCACGCTCACTGCAACGCCCGGAAGGTTGATGCCTTTGTTGTCGCTGACTCGTCCGCCCTCAACCACCCGGGTGATGACGTCGGTGTCGGTGACCTCGATAGCCTCAAGAGCGATCCGGCCATCATCAACGAGGATCGAATCCCCCGGGCTCACATCACCTGGAAGACCTTTGTAGGTAGTAGAGCAGCGCTGCGCGGTACCGGGAACGTCATCGATCGTGATGATGAACGTGGCGCCATTGACCAGCACAGTCGAGCCGTCGACGAAGGTGCCGAGTCGGATCTTGGGGCCCTGGAGGTCAGCGAAGATGCAGATACCTCGGCCTGCGACCTCGGAAGCACTTCGAACGTATCCGTAGACACGTTCGTGGTCTGCGTACGAGCCGTGCGAGAGATTGAGTCTGGCAACGTCCATGCCGGCGTCGATCAGTGCTGCAATCCCTTCGGGGCTAGATACAGCGGGGCCGAGGGTGCAGACAATTTTTGCGCGGCGCACGATCAAATCCTATCGAGGTAATGCTGGGTGACCGGGCAAGGATGGCTTCCCGGGCGGTTTCGACCCAATCTCTAGACCACCAGCGGCCGCGCCGTCGGCGGAATTGGGAAGGGCAGCGTGGTAGTCCCGGTGAGCCATCGATCCACGCCCGATGCGGCAGATCGACCCTCGGCGATCGCCCATACGATCAGCGACTGGCCACGGCCCGCATCGCCAGCGACGAAGACACCATCGACGCTGGACATGTAGGCAAGATCGCGACGAATGTTGCCGCGGTCATCGAGTTCAACGCCGAGTTGCTCGACCAGCGAACCCGTCTCAGGGCCGGTGAATCCCATCGCGAGGAAGACCAGATCAGCTGGAATCTCGCGCTCGGTACCTGGAACGGGTGAGAACCTACCGTCACGGAAGGCCACCTCAACGATCTCCATCGCGCGCACCTGGCCGGAGCCATCGTCGATGAACCGCGTGGTTGAGACCGCGTAGAGGCGGCTGCCACCCTCTTCGTGTGCGCTGGCCACCCGGTAAGTCATCGGGTACGTGGGCCACGGCTGACCATCGGGACGGTACTCGGGCGGCAGCGGCATGATCTCCAACGACGTGACCGACGCAGCGCCTTGACGGTGAGCGGTACCTAGGCAATCGGCGCCGGTGTCGCCGCCGCCGATGATCACCACATGCTTGCCCTCGGCGTCGATGGGGGCTCGCTCGATGTCACCTTCCTGCACACGGTTGGCACCGGGCAGATACTCCATCGCCTGATACACACCAGCGAGTTCGCGGCCGGGTACGGGAAGGTCACGCCACTGAGTGGAACCCACTGCAAGAACGACGGCGTCGTACCGGCGACGCAGGTCAGAGCCAGTGATGTCGGTGCCGACATCGACGCCAGCACGGAACTTGACCCCCTCATCGCTCATCTGCGACAGACGACGGTCTAGGTGCTTCTTCTCCATCTTGAACTCAGGAATCCCGTACCGCAGCAATCCGCCAACCCTGTCAGCTCGCTCGTAGACAGCCACGGTGTGTCCGGCGCGCGCGAGTTGCTGCGCTGCAGCGAGCCCAGCCGGACCCGAACCGATAACAGCGACAGTTTTACCTGACTGTCGGGGTGCCGGTTGCGGGATTACCCAGCCCTGCTCCCACGCGAGATCGATGATCTCGACCTCAACCTGCTTGATGGTTACTGGATCGGCATTGATACCCAGAACACATGCGGTCTCACACGGCGCCGGGCAGAGCCGGCCGGTGAATTCTGGGAAGTTGTTGGTGGCATGCAGGCGCTCGCTTGCTCCGCGCCAATCGTCGCGCCAGACCAGATCGTTCCATTCGGGTATGAGGTTGCCCAGCGGACAGCCGTTGTGGCAGAAGGGAATTCCGCAGTCCATGCAGCGGCCGGCCTGCTTCTCGACCCGTTCCGAGGCAAAGTCTTCGTAGACCTCACGCCAATCCTGCAGGCGAATGTCAACCGGACGGCGAGGGGGCGTCTCTCGTCCAGTCGTGAGGAAACCCTTGGGATCAGCCATGATTCGCCTCCATCACTGCGGTGTGAACGTCTCGACCTTCGCGATACGCGAGCGCCATGGCAGCAAGCACTCGGGCGTAATCGCGCGGCATGATTTTGGTAAAACGACCGACAAGATCCTCGCCGGCCAGCAGTGTCTCTGCCACTTGGGACCCAGTCTCTTCGTGGTGTCGTTGCAAGGTGTCGCGGACGAATGCAACGTCCTGCTCTTCGAGCGGGAGCAGATCAACGAGTTCGACGTTGACTCTGCCGGGGTGCGCGTCGAGCAGATAGGCGATACCGCCGGACATTCCGGCCGCGAAATTGCGACCTGTCGGTCCGAGCACGAGTACCCGACCACCCGTCATGTACTCGCAACCGTGATCTCCCACGCCTTCGACCACAGCGATCGCACCAGAGTTGCGCACGCAGAATCGTTCGCCGACGGTGCCCCGAATGTAGATCTCACCCGACGTAGCGCCATAGCCGATGACGTTGCCAGCGATGACGTTGTCCTCTGCCGTCAGAATCGCATTGCGGTGCGGGCGCACGCTGATTCGTCCGCCCGACAAGCCCTTTCCGACATAGTCGTTGCTGTCGCCTTCAAGCCGCAGCGTGATGCCTGCAGGAAGGAACGCACCGAAGGACTGACCGGCCGAGCCGGTGAAGGTGATCTCGATCGTCCCATCGGGCAGGCCGGCTGCACCGTAGCGACGACTGACCTCAGATCCGAGCATCGTGCCGACCGTTCGGTTGACGTTGCGCACCGGCATCGCGATCCGCACCTGCTCGCCGCGGTCGAGAGCGGCAGCCGACAAAGCGATGAGCTCGTTGTCGAGCGCCTTCGCCAGACCGTGATCCTGAGTGATTGCAGACCGACGAGATGCACCCTCGGGGATCTCGGGAACGTAGAGCAGGGGCTCGAGTTCGAGTCCGTACGCCTTCCAGTGCTGCACCGCCTTCTGTGTGTCGAGTAGATCGGCGTGACCGACAGCGTCAGCGAGTGAGCGGAAGCCAAGCGCTGCGAGAAGCTCGCGGACTTCCTCAGCCAGGAACATGAAGAAGTTCTCGACGAACTCCGGCTTACCGTTGAATCGCTCGCGTAACACTGGATTCTGCGTGGCCACACCCACCGGGCAGGTATCAAGGTGACATACGCGCATCATGACGCAGCCCATGACCACAAGCGGGGCGGTGGCGAAGCCGAACTCCTCAGCGCCAAGCAGCGCGGCGATGACGACATCGCGTCCGGTCTTGAGTTGGCCATCGGCTTGAACGACGACCCGATCGCGAAGACCATTGAGCAACAAGGTCTGCTGAGTTTCAGCAAGCCCCAACTCCCACGGCGCACCCGCATGCTTGAGCGAGGTGAGCGGCGACGCCCCAGTGCCACCGTCATGGCCAGAAATGAGGACGACGTCCGCGTGTGCCTTAGCAACGCCAGCAGCAACCGTGCCCACTCCTACCTCAGCGACTAGTTTGACGTGCACTCGCGCGCGGGGGTTGGAGTTCTTCAGATCATGGATGAGTTGGGCTAGGTCCTCGATTGAGTAGATGTCGTGGTGGGGCGGCGGCGAAATAAGCCCCACCCCAGGTGTCGAGTGGCGGGTCTTGGCGATCCAGGGATACACCTTGTGTGCGGGTAGCTGACCGCCTTCACCAGGCTTGGCGCCCTGCGCCATCTTGATCTGGATGTCGTCGGCATTGACGAGGTAGTGGCTCGTGACACCGAAGCGCCCCGAGGCCACCTGCTTGATGGCAGAACGCTTGGAATCGCCATTGGGCAGTGGA
>CAIXFH010000114.1 GCA_903918645.1 uncultured Actinomycetes bacterium
AACGCTTCGCTGATCACCGGAACGGTGTGTGGTGTGCGAGTTGAGAATGTAGAAGATCCGCTGATGCAGAAGATTCGCTATCTCGACAAGCTTGTCGACGAATTAGCCAAGGGCAGACCGATGGAGAAAATCCTCCGCAGCTAAGCGATGGTCAGGCAACGGCCTTTGGCGTGAGTTGAACAGTCAACGTGGAGTCGAACGCTATCGCGATTCGTTCAAGGATCGGCAATGTGGGCGTAGTGCCGCCAGCCTCAAAACGGGCAATCGCCGGCTGACTCATACCAGTCAAAGCAGACAACTCTCGCTGACTCCAACCGCGTTCCTCGCGCATCGAGCGAACCTGCTCCCCAAGTTCGAACGCGAGTTTCGCAGCCGCGTATGCCGCCTCCGCAGCCGAGTCACCACTGCGAGCGGCCTTCACCTCATCCCAAGATGTAATCGACATCAGTCCTCCTCAACTATGTGGTTTGCCGCAATGCACCTGTGCATCGCAGCCGCTGCTCTGGCGACCTCCGCTTTTTCTTTGCCCTTGGTCTTGGCAAACACCGTGAGCAGAATGATTCGACGCCCTGGTGCGATCCAGTAAGTCAGTCGCATTGCTGTGCGGCCAAGATAGAAACGCAGTTCACGCAACTTGCCATCTAATTGCTTGGTGTACGGCTCAGAAAGCAGCGCACCTCGCTCAGCCAACAGATCAACGTAGAACGCGACATGACCGAACTCCGAGCCAGAAAGCCTCTCAAGCCAGTCCCGGACTTCGCTCTCTAACTCGATCGTCCCCCAAGACATACCATCAATGGTATCAGACGAACAACCAATCCCGAACACCTAAAGGATTCAAAGTTCAGAAAATCAGAATGTCCCCGGACATTACGCAGGGCCGACGAGGGGTCCGTCAGCCACCTACCGGTGGCTTCCTCCCAAGTCCCCGCGCGTTCAAAATCCAAATAGAAATGAGGGCGGGGATCAACCCGTCCTCATTTTTTGTTTGGGCCGACGAGGGGACTTGAACCCCTAACCCCCTGATTGCAAATCAAGTCGGTCAACTACGTAGTCGAGGTGTCCGATCGAACAGGTCCGGGGTCTATCGGCCTTGGATGTGTGCACTGGCCGGAACTGATGTCGGCGGCGATCTCGAACGGGCCGAGTGGACGTCAGCCGTCCTGCCGTGGCTAGTGGTAGGTACCGGCCCACACTTCGGTGAAGTGTTCGGGCGCATCCAAGGTTGGGCGACCATCCTCGGGTAAGGCTGACATGACCGTAGCCATCGCGGTCTTGGTGTTCTTGCATGTTCCCCAGGCGGCCCAGTTTTCCGGTGTGAAACCGTCCACGATTATCAGCACGACGGTTGGATCGTCGATGCTCTGCAACCGGCGCACTGTGGCTTCGGCTCGACAGGGGCTCCCGGCCGCACACAATTCTGCATGCAACCCCTCCACCTGGGTGAGGGCTTCTATATGCGCAGCGACATCGCTAACCCCGGAATGCCGGATGACCATGACTGCCATAGCGGTGTCTCATTTCGTGAGCGCCACCTGATGCGGCGATGATCCACAACCTAGGGGTCGTGACCGGCAATAGATAGGTGCCCAATGCAGTCGCCTGACTCACGACCTGGTCGTGGCCACTTCTGTGACTGGCTCAAAGTGTTGAGGGCTCAGCGTTTCGCTGCACGGTAGGTCGGTGTCAGCGGCTCGTGTCAGCTTGGCCCGCCTTTGCCGTGGCTTTATGAGCTGACACTCTTGGTGGATCAGGGCAAGCAGCCAGACAGTCGTGGTCGCATCGCGGTCCACTAGTCGTTCCACCCAGATTCCTGTAGATGTTTCTCATGGGCTCATAGGGGCGTCACCTGCACCGGTTCGGTGGCATCCAAACGTGGGGTTACGTGATGTCCATCTGCGGACCAATCTTGCTCAAAATCTGCTGGGCACGGTGCTCCGCCCGGTGCTGGTCATGGCATCTGAAGGAGGTCATGAAGGTTGCGTTGGAGTAGGGGTTGTGTCTGTGGTCTCCTGTTTACACTGCGAGCGTCACCGAGTGAAATGAAAGGTGCAAGTCTCAGTGCGACCCTTTAAGGGGTCGCCCACGATTGGTTGGTAGTGGATGGGCAAGCCCCTGAGGGGCTTGCTGAGCAGGATCTACGAGTAGACCCGCCGGCGCCGAATCGGCGCGAAGCCATCATTATCTTTCAACGTCTTGTCGATGCAGAGGAACCCGTCCACAGTGTTGGGGTCATACCCGACGAAGCGATTCGCGAGTCTGGGTGGGTGGAAAGGCCACGGCTCCCAACAGTTGCGCAAGAAGAGCTTCAGCCCGTTTCAACCGGCGGCATTCAGGAGAGAAAAATGGCTGGCTGCGCACGGCAGACCGAGACGGTCGGGGGTATTGATGCTGCCGTTGGCGTTCCTCACCCAACGACGTAGTGGAGTGCATGGCCGCTAGGCGCCTTCGAGGCGAGTTGCGCTACACCTTGAATCGGCAGAAGGCTGGATCCGGCGGCATGGTCAGAATGAGAACCACCATTGCGGAATTGATTCTCTGTGGCTTCGTGGCCCGCATATAACGAGCATCGGTCAAGGGACTGGGCCGAATCCAACGTTGGCTCAGGCGCCTCGCGATTCATAATCCACCGACGGGAGGTGGTCAACACTCTTACCCATGGGTCACCGCAAATTAAAACCCCCCGGGTCAAGTTCTGGCTATGACGGTTCCTTGGCACTTGTCGTTGGCGCGTGCTGGCCTTTAGGCGAGGTAGATGTCTGCCAGCATCCTTCTGACCACCACCGCCAGCCCTGCGTGTATCGAGCGCCCGGGAAAACACTTCAGAGAAAATCCGAAATCTGGTTCGAGCGCGATGGTCGCTGGAGCAGACATGCAGGTGATCGAGACTCGGCGCCACCTAGTGGTGAGCGAATCGTCTTGGTTGCAGGATCGACGAGTAGAGCTGGCATATTTGCCAGCACCTTCCCGGCTTATGCCACGACGATCTCAGGCCTCACCCAGGCCTCACTTTGGCCTCAAACCACACAGTAATGGCCAGTAACGGTCTGCAATGGAATCGCCCAGATCGCAAGTCCTGCAATGGTTTTCGAGAACAATCCGCAGGTCACAGAAGTGCTCTGAGGGGTTTTCTAAGCCGTGGGTCGCAGGTTCGATTCCTGCCTAGGGCACGTTGTGACTTCGCAGGTCAGAGGCGGTTCACCCGGGGGTCCTCGAAGGTGAGGGCCAGATAGATCTGCGAACTCTCCATCGTCGAGTCAACATCTTCGAGTCAACGCACTACTCGTCCGCAAGCCCAAGTGCGGGGCGGCCGCTTGCCCCTTGTTTGGGCAGCGTCGCATAAACCGCCACGCGTGGCAGATCGATGTGATTGCCCGAGAGCGGATCCAGCTTCATGAATCGATACTCGAAGATCTCTTCCCCGTGGGGAATCCTCATTCAAGAAGTGCCGGGAGATGACTAGATGAGGTTCTCGGGCAGACCGATCCGGTTGAAACGCAGGGCCGCCGCCTCGACATGGCGGCGGCCGTTCGAGAGCGAGAAGCCCGCATGGCCAGGGAGTAGTGCATCAAACTCCAGGCTCGCAAGCTTGTTCATTGATGCCGCGCATGCCTGGAGATTCGCATCCGGCACATTCTGCAAAAGAATCTTTCCACCGACGAAGACCTGGTCGCCGCTGAACAGATAGCTAGCGGAACCATCTGACACGTGGAAGCAGAAGTGGCCCGCGCAATGCCCCGGCGTCTCGACAGCTGTCAGCGTGACATCTCCCGATTGCACCTGGAAGCCATCTTCGAGCTCGAGGTCAACATTGCAGGGACTAAGCCGAAACTCCTTGGGGTAGTAGCCCAGGTCGCGCGCCCAACCGAGAGCGTTGGCGACCTCGTCACCCGTGCTGATATAGCCCGCGACGTCTCTGGCAGTGGCCACCGTGACATCACCCAGCGTCTCTCGGAAGTAGCCGAGTGCTCCTGCGTGATCGGCGTGGTAGTGCGTCACGAAGATATGCGTGATGTCAGATGGATCCAGACCATCTGCGCGCATGTTCTCGATGACGAGCGGCCCGGCATCGAGGCCGACGTCGAAAAGCCAAATGCCGGTAGGGGTTGAGAGTGCGTAGACGTTCGCATCGATCGGCCCCGAGAGGTTGAAGCCCGCGTCACCGCCGCCCACGATGTAGAGGTTGTCTGAGACCTTCACTGGTCGAACTCTCCTTCCGGATTGATGAACAGACTTGCCAAGGAACCGCCGTCGATCACGAGGTTTTGTCCTGTAGTGAATGCGCCGTCGCGCGGCCCACCCCACTCGCGCCACTGTTGTTGTGCGCTGACTTTCCCGATAGCCGGTAACCCGTCATGGTCGGCCACCAAGGCGATTGGGTTGGGTCACGGTTGGAACGGACCCTGTGGGTGACCCACACCGCTGCGTAGGTCGAACCTCAGCCACGGGCTGAATCGAGGATTCCGGGACCGGAAGGCGGTGGCGACATGATCACGTGTTCGGTCATCAGCCAGAAAGTGCCGGTGGTCTTCGCATAGTTTGCGACGTCATTCCATGCTGCGAGCGCCTCCGGGGTGGTCTGCCCAGCGTCGAAGACAGCCTCGCTCTCGTACCACAGCGCGATGAGGGCATCCGCACCTTCGTCACCGGCGAGAACCTCGGTGACGCGAGATACGACGTAGCCACCGAGCCCTGGAACATTCCCCCCGATCGGGGCGTGCACATTCGTCCAGTAGTCAAAGAAGGCATCGAGCTCGAAGTCCTCGCGACGGAACGCAGTGCCCACCAGCTTGATCTTCCAAGGAGACGACTCTGTGGCGCGCCCCAGGACTTCGCGGAAGACGATGTCGGAAGTTGACACCGCTGCCACGACGAGTTCCTCCCGCGCACGAAGTGCACCGGGCACGCAGACCTCCACGATCCGCTGCTGATCCGCGTCCGCATCTGTCCAGACCTCGATCAACATCGCGAGGCGATCCTCGTCCGCGAATGCCTTGTGCACCTGCGACAGGACCACGCCCCGGATGCTCGAGTCGGCTCCAGCTAGGCTCCGGGCGCACGACTCAAGTTCTGACCTCAGCGCCTCCGCTCGAGCCGAACCGACGGGGTCTTCGTCGGCGAGGGGCGACTGCGTGCGCACGAGAATCATGACCTTGTACATGTCCACCGGCTCTCTTAGGTCGGGCTCGGTTACAGCATCCTGGGATCTCAACACAGCCATTGTTGACTTCAAACAAGCGCTTGTCTGCGTCCTTGACACTATCGTGTCTGACGAGCATTAAAGCGACAGGAGGCGGCATGCGGGCTGCACGTTTGTTGTCGGGCGCGAGCTCCTTACACATCCTCGACGTTCCTATGCCTGAGCCCATAGGCGATGCCATCCGGGTCCGAGTCATCGGCGCCGGGGTGTGCCACTCCGACCTCCATGTCCTCGATGGGGCATTCGCGGAGATGGTCCACCGGCCCGTGACCCTTGGTCATGAAATCGCTGGAGTCGTCGACGCGACCGGTCCGGACGCAAGCGATCTGGAGATCGGCACGCCCGTCGTCGTCATGGTCGGCTGGGGGTGCGGGTCTTGCGCCTGGTGTGTCGCTGGCCACGAGCAGTTGTGCCCGTCGGGGGTAGAAGCCGGATCACATGTCGACGGTGGTTTCGCGGAGCACATTCTCGTTCCCCATCGGCGCCACGTGGTCCCGCTCGGACGTATTGACCCGCTCGATGCCACTCCCTTCGGTTGCGCGGCTCTGTGCGCCTACGCAGCGGTGAGACGGGTGCAGCCCCGGCTCTCCGGAGGTGGGTCTCTCGCCGTGATCGGTGCGGGCGGACTGGGCCAGCACGCCATCCATTACGCGCGCCAACTCACTGGCGCGCAGGTGGTCGCCATAGATCCCCGCTCGACTGCTCTGGTGGGCGCTCTGGCCGCCGGTGCCCACGTGGCGCTAGAGCCCGGCGCGGTGACGCCGTCCTTGGTGCAGGAAGTCACCCACGGGCTCGGTTGTCCGGCCGTGCTCGACTTCGTGGGATCTGATGAGAGCCTCGCCTTGGCTGCCACGTTGGTCGGTCGCCAGGGCATCATCGCGCTCCTCGGATTGGCCGGCGGCACACTCTCCTTCGGCTTCGACACGTTGGCGGCTGAAGCGACGATCACGACAGTCGTCGCGGGTACGATCCGTGATCTTCATGACGTCGTGCGGCTCGCGCAACAAGACCGGTACGCCATCGCGTTGACCACATATCCACTAGACGCAGTCAACGTGGCGCTGGCAGACCTGCGTGCGGGCCTCATTGACGGCCGAGCCGTGGTCATCCCCGGCGATTCTGGAAGATGATTCTGGAAGATAGAGAGTCGCGCAATGCCAAGTGGCGCAATGCCTATTCGCGTGCCGACCACACGAGGGAGCCTGAGATATAGGTCGCCTTGACTGCGATGTTGCCGGTGCGCGGCGCGCCCGGCGCGAAGGGGTCATCGCTCAACACGGTGAAGTCCGCGTGCATCCCGGCTCGGATGCGCCCGGCTGTCTGCTCGGAGAATGCCCCGTAACTCGACCCTGTCGTAAACAGCGAAAATGCCGAGTAGAGGTCGATTGCCTCTTCTGGGTGGAAGCCGCTTCCGTCCGCACGTCGCCGACCAACTGCTGTCTCGACGTTGCGCAATATCGACACGCTCGCCGGCACCGTCCCCGTGCTGTCCGTTCCACCCACTATGCGCAGTCCCGCTGCCAGCAGACTCCGCAGCGGCGCCCTAGGCCCAGTCGGGTCCGTGGTCATGCTGTGCAAGAACTGCGGCGTCGTCACCAGGAGTGCACCGCTCTCGCGAATGGCGGCCAGGTCTGCAAGGTCAATGAAGTCAGCTCCGTGTTCGATGCGATGCCGCCGTGGGTTATCCCCCTGAGGTGCCGCGCGGAGGATCGAGCGGGCTGCCATCCGAACACCCTGAGAATTCAACGAGTGCAGCCAGACCTGGAATCCGCGTGAATCGGCATCGACGACAAAGTTGTCCAGCGCTTCCTGGGTCCACTTCACGTCATCGTGTGGGATCCCAAGACCATCGTGTCCGCAACCATTGACGAAGACCTTGATTCCCCCAAACTCGAACGAGCCCTTCGACGAATCAAGGCGAGCAAGCTCGTCGGCCTCATCCAGCGTCGCGACACCAGGTGAGATCAAGAAATACTTCTGCCGAAGCGAGAGTGCGCCTCGAGCGTGAAGTTCGCGCTGGATTTCCACCTGCCGGATCGACTCCGGCATCGTGTGCACCGTCGTCGTTCCCGCCGCGTTGAACATGTCTTGTGCGTGTGTGGTAACCGATTTCGAGAACGTCGAATCTGAGCTCGGTGATGGAACCATCATGAACACTTCGGTCACGACGCCGGTCGGAACACCCGATCCATCTCGATGGACCACGCCGTGGAATGGATGGTGCGAATTCGGCTCCCACAGGCCCAGCCTCTTCAGTGCCATCGTGTTGAGTGACGCCACATGGAGGCTGGCAAAAACGGCGAGCGGTCGCGTCGTGGTGATCGCATCAAGTTCGTGACGGTCGAAGAGTCGGCCCTCCGCAACCTTCTCGTTCATGGCGAAGGAGGACCGACACAGGATCCACTCCGGGGCCCGCGAGTGATCGAGCGTCGCTCTAATCGCACCAGCAACTGACTCCAGTGTCTGGTGCGGTGGGGTATGCACGTTGACCCAGTGATCAGTCGTGACACACGTCAGCTCAAAGTGGCAGTGGCCGTCGACGAAACCCGGCAGAACTGCGGCACCAAGGCAATCCAGCACAGGGACATCAGGAGCATGGTGCAAGATCTGATCTGGTGACCCAACCCTCGTGACCACGCCTCGTTCCACGAGGAAGGCTGCGGCTTGGGGTTGCCCTTCATCGAAGGTCCGCACGACTGCATTGACCACGGCGACGGTTGCACCTAGTGGATGCTGCACCACCATCTCCTTCGCAGTCGGCTTGAGAGATCGGATCCGTTGACCTGCTGCTGACTTAGTGTGCAACAGTTCCGTTGAGTCAGGCGGTTTCGTGGGTGAGCTTGCATTCGTATTCGATGGGTGAAATGTAGCCGATTGGCGAATGCCTGCGGCGACGGTTGTATTTCAGCCCACGAGGTTTGCTGTGGATGATGTGCAGGATGTCGGCGGCCATGGTGCCAAACACGCTGACCATCGCGACGGTAAGCCTGTACTTCCACAGGCCGTGGGTGTGAGCCCGCATCTGAATCACGAACGACTCCGCTAAGCCGAAAAGGCCGAGCGAAGAACCTCTACACCCATTGGGGGAGTGTGGGTTACGGGAATCTTAGTAACTGGACCAACTTGCATCGAAACCTTCATCGCTCAGGCTCGGCGCTCGATTCATCGTGTCAATACCGCGATGAATTCTTTGGGTATGCGCTTGTAGTAGGCGTTGAGCAGTTGATGCATGTAGGGACTCAACCGGGCAGCTTTGAGGTGAGCGCCGCTATGCCGGTAGGTGAGCGCTGCGGGCCAGCCCGAGTTCATGTCGAGATCGATCGCGGTGACGACTCCCGCATGTACCAGTGCCGCAGCCAGTTCGCTTGGTAGCACGTTGTGGCCGTAGACGTAGAGCAGCGATCCGTCTGGAAGTGCACCGAGTGCGCTTCTGTTGGCACGCCGGGTGTTGTGGATGGTGCGGCCCCAGGTGCGCAACCCGTCGGTGGATCGCGTCATTGACACACCATGGTCGACGAGGGGTGGCAGGTTCTGTCGCACGAGCAGAAGGCCCGTTGCTGACTTGCTGTCGCGCCCCCAGACCAGTACTCGCAGTGCCCCGTGATGATCTATCACGAGGGAGGCGAGGCCATCCTTCAGCGGTACGACCACATGACCTGCGTACTCGTAGCCCCCAACGTGGTCGGAAAGTTTGAACGCCCCATTGAATGCGGTGACCATGGTCGGCACCCAGGTCGCGGGCTGGTTGTCGACGGCTCGCACGGGACTGTGCTCGGGGTATTTCGTTCCCGGTATGAACCGAAAGCTCAGCAGCTGGGGGTTCATCCAGAGCATCCAGGTCGATGAGCCAGGGTGGGAGGTGTAGCCAGCGGTCAGCCCACGAGTGAGTGTGGGCAACGGCAGCCATGTCACTCCCTTAAGCGCGGGTGGCCGCAGTGCGGCAGGTTTCGTCGAAGCGACGTCGACGGATGCGGCCGGCGACGAACTCACTGCTGGCGAACGTGAATCGTTGCTGACCGTTTGAGCAGAGGCAGACTGGCTGGGCGGCGACTGGCTGGGCGGCGACTGGCTGGGTGAGAGGGCGGATGCGCTGGAACTCGACACCGAACCTGGGCTGGACACCGACCCGCTGCCGCACGCGGTTGTCAGAAGTGCGAATGAGATCGCAAGGACGGTAGATCTTTGTAGCCAACGCTGTGGCTCGCAGCTCGAATCGGTCATGATCGCTCGAGGCTATCTGGGGAATGTGTTAAGAGCCCTTCGGAATTGCCGTCGCGGATGAATGCACATGGACTTCACAGGGACGGCCGGGTTCAGCGAAGCGGACTCTCGTGACGCGTGGGGATGTGTGCTTGATGTGAAGTTGCTATGAACCACGCGAATTGCCTGTTTTCGGTTGGCCAGAGCCAGTACTCATGCAGTGTGATGGTGGTCCAGGCCGAAGTGTGATTGCACGCACGCGCCACAACGACGGCGGGAGTGCGCGTGGTCCTCCTTACCCGGCCGCCTTCGGTGCAAGATCGTCCTCACCTGCGACGCAAGCGAGCTCCGTGGGTGTACTGGGTGCGCCGCAGCGTGCTACTCGCGCTTGTTGTTTTTGTTCTAGCCACTGGTTGGTCGTTGGTGACCGCGCTTGCTGCGCCGGGCGACGATGTGCCGACGAAGTTGGCCGAGTGGGCGCGCGACCACTCCTTGGGCTTCGTCGTGACCACCGCGGAAAACGTGCAGTACAAGTTGAACCCGCCGGTGACCGGTGGTGCTCCCGATTCGTCGATCTTGGCTGCTGGGGCCCACGAGGCTTCCGCTGGTGCGCAGTCCGGAGGCTCGATCCCTCTTCAAACCAGACTCGTTGGTCCAGTCGCGCCCGCAATCAGCGGCGAGGGTGTCTTCGTTCCAGCGGTGCGCACAGCCGCTGGCCCGGTGATTCAAGTTACTTACGTGCGGCCAGACAACGTTCACACGTCGTACTTGACGGGTGTCGCGTGGATGAGTCACACCTTGCGATTCGTCCTGCACCCCGGCTTCCAGGATCCCGGCACGTCAGGGATGAGCGAGACGTCCAGTGTCACCAAATCGCAGTACCCCGGCCTCGCCGCGACGTTCAACGGGGGCTTCAAGATGAAGGACGCACAGGGCGGCTATTACGACCACGGTCACACGGTGGGCTCACTGGTCAAGGGTGCGGCATCTCTGGTCATCTTCAAGGACGGCCATGCCACGGTCGGCACCTGGGGATCTGACGTATCGATGACTTCTGATGTTGTGTTCGTCCGGCAGAACCTCAAGCCCCTCATCACCGGTGGTGTGATCGCGCCGAATGTTGACTCGAGTGTCGAGACGACTTGGGGAACCACTGTGGGTGCCTCACTTGCCGTGTGGCGGTCAGGAATTGGCGTGACGGCTAACGGTGATCTTGTGTTCGCAGGTGGTGAAGCGCTTTCTGCAGGCGCTCTTGCTGACGTTCTCAAGCGAGCCGGAGCCGTGACCGCCATGCAACTAGACATCAATAAGGCTTGGGTGTCATTCATGTGGTTCGGGCACTCGGCTGGCGTACCCGTTCCACATAAGCTCGGTGATTTCCAGCGCGCAGGGAGTCGCTACCTGAGTGCGACGAGCCGTGACTTCGTCGCGGTATACACGCCCTGACGCGATCTCTTGCGGTGCAAGGAGTTTAGGCGCTCGCTTCCAATTCGATCATGCCTGTCGCGAAGTGTGTCAGCGCCTTCTTGTCGCCGTGCGCTCGTTGGATCGCTGAACCAAACATGCGGTTACCGTCGATGGTGAGTTGGTAATCAGTCTGTTGGCTCGCGAGCACTAGTGCGGTGCCGTCAACTGAAAGCGTTCCAACAGCGTGGTTCTGGTGCAGGTCACTAATCAGCATCACCAACAGGCTGCGCCCCTCTTGGCGCAACACCTTCATCGAGCATGGGCTCGCAATCGGATGCCACTTCGCCTCGGGGTTTTCCGCGTGACTCTGGAACAGCGGGTGGTGCCTGCTGATGACTCCCCATGACGATCCCGTCCACGACCCGACCCATTCGATCGGGAGTGTCTTTACGGTGTCAGGTGTTGTGGAATCCACGATGGTTCCTTCTCGTCTTCTAGTAGGCACTGTTGGTGTGCTCATGGTGAGTTTCTGCTGGAACTCACCATGAGCACCGAGATCATTGGTGCTCGTTCAGCCTTATCAGCAGCCCCACATGGGGCCCCACGCTTTGTTCACCAGGCGTACGCCTCGGGTGCCGTACCACCTGGGCCTGGAAAGATTTCGTCGATGCGGGCCAGTGCATCAGCGTCAAGCTTGATGTCCAGCGCGCGCATGCCGCCATCGAGTTGCTCGATCGTGCGTGGGCCGATGATGGGGGCTGTTACTGCAGGTTGGTGCAGCAGCCAGGCGAGGCCCACATCGCCAGGATTCTCACCTCGTGCATCGCAGAAGATCTCCCACGCTTCGATGGCTGGACGGTGCTGCTCGAGTGCCTCTGCTGAGCGTCCAGATATGCCGCGTGCTGCAGTCCCGTCTGCCTGCTTGCGCAAGATGCCGCCGAGCAAGCCGCCGTGCAATGGCGACCAGGGGATCACCCCGAGGCCATACGACTGCGCCGCCGGGAGTACCTCGAGCTCGACACTACGTTGCACCAAGTTGTAGATCGACTGCTCGGCCACTAGCCCGAGCGAGCCTCGTCGTCGCGCAGCCTCTTGCCCCTGCGCGATGTGCCATCCAGCGAAGTTCGATGATCCGACGTAGAGGATTTTCCCTTGCTGCCGTAGGACATCCATGGCTTCCCAGATCTCGTCCCACGGAGTTGCGCGGTCAACGTGGTGCATCTGGTAGA